>CAZWQC010000269.1:0-4411 GCA_964635785.1 uncultured Ectothiorhodospiraceae bacterium | reverse complement strand
CGTTTGAGGCGCTGCGCCGCGCCAATGATATAGGTTGCAGCTGCCCCACCAATCGCCCCGGCCACGGCTGCCGAGGCCAAAGTCGCCCCGCCGGGATGCTCGACGTGGATGCCTGGGAAACTCGCCGGCGGGGTCACTGCCAATACCTTAGCTTGTTCATGCAGTGGCTTCGTAAAACCAACGCCTTGTTCCGAGCAACCGAAACACGGATGCCCGATCCCGACAGGCCAGGTATTTGCCCCGACATCACCGAATTCGATCGCCGGACAGTTGGCATAGGTCTCCGGCCCCTTGCAGCCAAGTTTATAGAGGCACCAACCCTGCCGGTGGCCTGCATCGCCGAACTGTTCGGCAAAGCGTCCGGCATCATAATGCGGGCGGCGTTCGCAGTTCTCGTGAATCAATCGGCCATACGCAAATTGCGGGCGCCCACGCTGATCCAGTGCCGGCATTTTATTCAGCGTCAAGTAATACAAAACGGTCGACAATAAATTGTATGGGGACGCGGGGCAGCCGGGCAGATTGACGACCGGTAAGGGCTGCCCATCCGCCTTGACGATGCCCAAATGATCGAGTGCCGCTTGCAACCCCACCGCACCGGTCGGATTTGGCGCCGCGCTCTGCACCCCGCCCCAGGCCGCACACGATCCGATCGCCACGGCTGCAGCCGCCTGTGGTGCGATGTCGCCAAGCATTTCTTGCGGGGTTCTACCACCGATCTTGCAATAGATGCCTTCGTTCTTCAGCGGTACCGAACCTTCCACGACCAAGATGAACCGCCCTTTGTTTTCATCCAATGATGCCTGCAATGCCGCTTCGGCCTGGTGACCGGCCGCCGCCAGCAGTGTTTCGGAATAGTCCAGCGAGATGACATCAAGAATCAAACTCTCCACCGTCGGATGAGTCGCACGCAACAACGACTCGGTGCAACCGGTACATTCTTGAAAGTGCAACCAAATCACTGCAGGCCGCCGGGCATCCCGGTCAATTGCCGCACTCGCTTGACCGATCCAAGTCAGTGGTAAGCCGAGGGTTGCGGCCATCCCGGTAGCGAATCTCAGGAAACGCCTGCGACTGATACCCCACATTTCAAGCCCATCGGTCAATGCCGAATCGACTCGATTCTCCGCTACATCTTGTTCATTTTTTGACATTGCTCACATCAACTCAGTGGCTCTACCCTACCCCTCCCCAGTCAATTCAGGGGAGGGAACCGATTACTCTCGCAACGATCGCATCGGGATCACACGGTCCGTGCCGCGATCGGTCCGCCTCGATACAAGCATTGCAAGCGGGTGTAGCGTTTCCCAGACTCCCACTTTTTCAATAAGATAGAGCGCGATCGGGCGGTTCTTGCAACGACGGCTATCGAGTACTCGACCTCGACGAGGCCGACCGCGATCAGCATTCGTTAATATCCTAATGCTTAAATCACTTATAGACGCGAGTTCGCGATTTGTCTATTTCTTGAGCGTGTTGATAAGACATGTAACCAAGCATGACACTCAGTTTCCAAGTGGCTCTAATCGTAAAAGCAATGCACGTGATTCTCGTTTTTGCGCGGTGCCGAACAGCACTACGCGGTGACCGTTTCGGCGCATGGACGAGCGCGACCGACAGACCAAATCCTTATCGAAACGCGGATACGATTGCCAACGTTTCTCAGTGCGGCTACGATCGCACGCGTCAACCCCAAACCAGCGATAACCCGATACCAACGGACATCCAACCCCATGCGCTACCGTGACCCGTTACTTCCAATACTGATGCTAGGCTTGCTTTCCCTGATCTTTACCGCAACCGTTACGACCATCGCGTGGTGGTTCCTGTGGCAAATGTCGAAACCACCGCACACGTCGAACCCGGGTGACCGACCCGATCGCTTATCTGAACCCACCCAGCGCCCATCCCTGTCGAGCGACTCAGTAAAAGCGACTGTAGCAATTACCATGGACCTGCGCGCGAAAAACCTCGGTAATGCCACCGCTTTCATTCCACCACAATGCTATACGGCAACCGAGGGTCGCAATGGCGCCATCTACAATCCCTGCTACACTTGCCATATCGAGTCCAGCGTACCGAATTTCACCAATGATCAGGCCTTACAAACACAGTATGCATTCCCTGAATACGCCCTGATCAACCGGTGGCTGAACTTATTCCGCGACCGACGTCCGTATATCGCTCATACGACTGACGAGGCAATCATCGACTACATCCGCCAAGACAACTACCAGTTAACGGACGGCCGCATTATCCTGCGCGAACGCTTGCGCAAACCACCCAAGGGATGGGATTTCGACGGCGATGGACAGTGGCGGGGTTACCTTCCCGATTGCCACTTCGCGTTCGACAGCGAGGGCTTTGACCGCGCACGGGACGGCAGCTATACGGGCTGGCGGGCCTTTGCGTATACCCCTTTTCCGAGCACTTACTGGCCGACTAATGGCGCAACCGATGATGTTTTAATCCGCCTGGCTGAACCGTTACGCCAAGACAGCCATGGCGTATTCGACTTAACGATCTACAAAATCAATCTCGCCATTGTCGAGGCCATGATTAAACGCAAGTCGATCCCGATCGATCCGATTGACGAGCAATCGCTCGGCGTCGATTTAAACAAAAACAATGTCCTCGATAAGACGGATACGGTCGTTTACGATTGGGAGCCGTTGCAAAGCCGGTTCATGTCCTATGTCGGCCTGGCGCGCGGCCGGCTCGAACAAGGCCGCTTGCATATCGCCGCCGGCTTGTTCCCGGAGGGAACCGAGTTCTTGAGTACATTGCGCTATATCGATATCGATGACGACGGCATGATTCGGTTATCCGCCCGGCTCAAGGAGCTACGCTACGCCCGTAAACGCTATTGGCTAACCTACAACCAATTGCGCAATGCGGCGGCAGACGAAAACGCGGATGCCGTGCAAGCCCCGGATGATCTCGGTAACGTATTCGGCAATGTCGAAACCGGCGTGAGCAACGGCGAAGGCTGGCAATATCAGGGGTTTATCGAATCCAGTGACGGTGAGTTGCGACCCCAAACCTACGCGGAAATGGTGTACTGCGTCGCCTGTCACAGCACCGTTGGAGCCGTCACCGATGGTGTCTATTCGTTCGCCCGCAAGCTGGAACCGCCGTCCTGGCGAGACGGCTGGTATCATTGGCAACAAAAAAGCCTCTACGGTACCCCTGAGCCGATTCGCGCCGATGGTCACCCGGTGTACACGTTCTATCTGCGCAACAACCATGCGGGGGATGAGTATCGCGCTAACACCGAAATCATGGCCCGATTCTTCGACACCGATGGGCAGCTTCGCCCTGCCGCTATTGGACGTCTGCATCGCGATATAACCTACCTGATCTGGCCCTCGCGGCAACGCGCCATGGCGCTCAACAACGCGTACAAACAGATCGTCGAGGAGCAAAGCTTCGTTTATGGCCGCGATCCGCTCATCGAGCCGGCAACGAACGTGCATTGCGGCGTCGGGCCCGATCAACCCACTGGCGTGACGGAGATCCTGCAAGGACCAAACCGTCGTCCCTGATGGCGCCATGCTTGCGCTTGGTTGGAGGGACTCATTGTTGCGATCGTTTTCACACACTAAGTCTGCTGCGTCCCTTCCCCTGCGCCAGGACGGGACGCAAGAACTGATGAAACGTTGGATATCAAGCCCAACCAAGCTACAGACACCGCCGCATGCCTTCGAGTATGATTTATGCCAGCATCGGCACGGCCACGGCACTGGTCGATCCGACGTGCCGACGCTCGGCTCTCCGTCAACGCAATCATTCGACTTCGAGGTATTGCCCAATCGTGTTTGAAATCGTCAAAGCTGGGGGCTGGCTGATGTTGCCCATACTGGCGTGTTCGCTGATCGCCATGACCATCGTTATCGAACGGTTTTGGTCATTACGACCCCGCCGCATTGTCCCCAAGCACCTCCTGCGTCAAATCTGGCAGTGGGAGCAACAAGGTCTACTCGATGCCGACCGAGTACGCACACTCCAACGTGGATCACTGCTCGGCCGTGTCCTTGCCGCCGGGCTGATCAACCGTTATGCCTCCCGCCAAGTGATGAAAGAAGCCATCGAGGAGACCGGTCGCCATGTAGCCCTTGAATTGGAGCGATTCCTCAATACGCTGGGCACCATCGCCTCGATCTCGCCTTTACTCGGCCTGCTTGGCACCGTCCTTGGCATGATCGAGGTATTCAATGTCATTACGACCGAGGGCGTTGGCGACGCGACACAACTCGCCGGCGGTATTTCGCAAGCGCTGATTACCACGGCGGCCGGCATCACCGTCGCGATGGTCGCGTTGCCGCTGGTTTCGATGTTGGCGGCCGCGGAGGTCACGAACTCGACCGAGGTGCCCATCAGCCCTGCCCCGACCGGATAGGCGTGGCCCGGC
>CAZWQC010000268.1:0-4422 GCA_964635785.1 uncultured Ectothiorhodospiraceae bacterium | reverse complement strand
GCCTCGGTCGGTGCGTTGACCGCCTTGGCTGCGCCCAAGACCGAGGCCCGTGCCGCCAAGCAACTGGCACCACAAGCCGTCGGCATGTTATACGACGCGACCTTGTGTATCGGCTGCAAGGCCTGCGAAGTCGCCTGTAAGGCAGCCAATCAGGCGCCAATGGCTCATGGCGGGCCTTTGGAACAGGCGTACGGGGTCAACGCCGCGTGGGATGCCGACACCGACTTGAGTTGTCAAACCCTGAACAAGATTAAGGTCTATGCGCACGGTACGGCCGAGGTCAAGGATCGGGAGCGTGATGGCTATAGCTTCGTCAAGCGCAATTGTATGCATTGCATCGACCCGGACTGTGTCTCGGCTTGCCCGGTCAGTGCCTTGAACAAGGATCCGGTGACCGGGATCGTGCAATACAACCCTGATGCGTGTATCGGCTGCCGTTATTGCCAGCTCGCCTGTCCGTTCAATATTCCGAAGTTCGAGTATGGCAAGGCCATCCCGGAGATCGTGAAGTGTCAGATGTGCGAGCACCGGGTCGCCGAGGGTGAGATTCCGGCTTGCTGCGAGGCCTGTCCGACCGGAGCGAGTCTGTTCGGACCCGTGGAGGCGCTGCGGACCGAAGCCTATCGACGGCTGGCTTTTCAGGCAGGTGAGCGACAGGTCTATCCGGTGCATAGCCTGGACCGCGGCGTTCACCGCGAAACCACGGTCAGTGGTTATTATCCCGAGCTCTACGGCGAGGACGAGAGCGGCGGTACGCAGAACATGTTGCTTGCGGGTGTGCCGTTCGCAAGGCTTGGACTGCCCGATTTGGACAGTCAGTCCGATGCCCGCCGGTCCGAGACCATTCAGCATGGGCTGTACCAGGGCATGATCGCGCCGACGCTGCTGCTCGGCGGCCTGGTCTACACCGTCTATCGTCGGACCCAGGCAGAGGTCGCGGCAAACGCGGTCGAGCACAGCGAGACGCACGACGATGAATGAACAATTCCGCCCGGTCGGCGGTCGGATCCTCGGTCCGCAGTTCTATTTTATGGGCTTTTTGGTTCTGCTCGCCGCCTATTTTATCCTGCGCCGTTTCCTGTTCGGACTCGGCGATGTTAGTCATCTCAATCATGGCTTTCCGTGGGGTGTGTGGATTGCCTACGACGTGGTGGCGGGGACCGCTCTGGCCTGTGGTGGCTATGCCATGGCCCTGTTAGTGTATATTTTTAACCGCGGCCAGTTCCACGTTTTGATCCGTGCCGCCTTGTTGACCAGTTTGTTCGGTTACACCTTTGCGGGAATCTCGATCTTCATTGACGTCGGTCGGTATTGGCAGCTCTATAACGTCTTTTTGTTCCAATACGCCAATATCAACTCCATCATGTTCGAGGTGGCCGTGTGCGTGACGTTGTATATCATTGTTCTGTGGATCGAGTTCTCCCCGACCATCATGGAAGCCATGCGGGCAAATCGGCTGTTACGCTGGGTGCGCCACAGTTTGTTCTTTTTTATCGGATTGGGCATCCTCTTGCCGACTATGCATCAGTCCTCGCTTGGCACCATGCTCATCATTGCCGGGCAGAAAGTGCACCCCCTGTGGCAGAGCGATTTCCTCCCGCTGTTGTTCTTGCTTACCGCGATCGCGATGGGCTATGGCATCGTGGTGTTCGAATCGCTATTTGCCGAAGTCAATCTTGGCCGGCCATTGGAGACCGACCTGCTGGCCAAGCTCTCCGGGGTGATTCCCTGGTTGCTCATTGCCTATCTGGCGATTCGGCTGGCCGATATCGTTTGGAACGGTGAGTTGGGCCAATTAGTTGCGCTGGAGCGTGGCTCGCTGCTGTTCGCGGTCGAGATCGCTTTGTTCGTTTACGCCATCGCCAACCTGCTCAATAAACAGCATCGACGTCGGCCGACGGTGCTGTACTGGAGTGCCTTGGCGGTCATTGTCGGCGGTGGACTCTATCGCTTCAATGCATTCCTGATTACCTACGACCCTGGTCCAGGTTGGCACTATTTTCCCGCAGTCGGCGAAATGGTTATTACTGTTGGTATTGTCGCCCTAGAGATCATGGCCTACCTGTTTTTTGTCCATAAAACTCCCGTGCTGGCCGCACACCGATCTGATGGAGCCTTGCAACCGTGAAGAATAAACGTATTGTCGTCGACCCGGTTACCCGTATCGAGGGTCACTTGCGCATCGATTGTGACGTCCGCGACGGAAAGGTCGTGGATGCTTGGTCGAGTGGGCAGATGTGGCGGGGAATCGAAACGATCCTAACCGGGCGCGATCCTCGCGATGCTTGGATTTATACCCAAAGGATTTGTGGTGTTTGTACCACCGTGCACGCGATTGTCTCGCTACGGGCGGTGGAAAACGCATTGGATCTCGAGATTCCCTTAAATGCGCAACTGATTCGTAACCTGATCATGGCCGCGCACGGGATTCACGATCACATCGTACACTTTTATCACTTGTCGGCATTGGACTGGGTCGACGTGGTCTCGGCCCTGAAAGCTGATCCGAAAGCGACGGAACGCTTGGCGCAGGGATTGTCGAGCTGGCCGAATAACAACGCGCAGCATTTTGCCTCGGTTCAGGCTCGCGTCAAGAAATTTGTCGAGAGTGGCCAGCTCGGGATTTTCGCCAACGGTTACTGGAACCATCGGGCCATGGTGTTACCGCCGGAGGCTAACTTGATGGCTGTTGCGCACTACTTGGAAGCCATGGAGTATCAGCGAAAATCCAATCAAATTACTGCGATTTTGGGTTCGAAAACGCCGCATGTGCAAAACCTTGCGGTAGGCGGGGTGGCCAATGCGATCAACCCGGATGATCAATCGGCGCTGAACATCGAACGGCTGAGTTACCTGCAGACGTTGATGGAAGCATTGCAAGGGTTCATTCGCGAGGTGTATCTGCCGGATGTGACGACGATTGCAGCGTTTTATGCGGATTGGTTGCCGTACGGCCCGGGCGTTACGAATTATTTGTCGGCACCGGATTTTCCGCGGGATGCGCGGGGGACGGATTTCGGCATGCCGGGCGGTTATATTCCCAATGCGGACCTGGCACAATTCCATGAAATCACTCATTTTGGTGACACGTATTTTGAGGAGAACGTCAAAGAGAGCATCAAGCACAGCTGGTACGATGGTGATTGGACACGCTCGCCCTATGCCGGTGAAACAGTGCCTGATTACACGGATTTCAACGAAACGGGCGCATATTCCTGGGTTAAATCACCGTCGTTTGCGGGTAAACCGGCGCAAGTGGGACCGTTGGCGAATGTCCTGGCGATGGTCGCGGCCGGGCACGAAGGAACGAAACGCTACCTCGATCTGGCATTGGCGAAAATCGGCGCGTTGACCGGCAGCGAGGTGCCGTTGAAAGTGCTGCATTCGACCCTGGGCCGACATGCGGCGCGTTGTGTGCGTACGCAGGTGCTGTACGATATGTTGGTCGAGAATTATCAAGCATTGATCAACAATATCGCGAGCGGGGATTATACGACGTTTAATCCGCCAGTGTTTCCGCAAGGCGAGCAAATGGGTTTCGGTTTTCACGAAGCGCCGCGTGGTATCTTGTCGCATTGGGTGGTGATCGAAAACGGCAAGATCAAAAACTATCAGGCGGTAGTCCCGTCAACTTGGAATGCGGGTCCGCGAAATCAGAACGACGAACGGGGGCCGTACGAAGCCGCACTGATCGATAATCCGATTTTGGACGAAGAGCAGCCATTAGAGGTGTTACGTACAGTGCATTCCTTTGACCCTTGCTTGGCCTGTGCCATTCATCTGCACGACAATGACAAACGCTATAGCATCCGTGTCAAAGCCTTGTGACCTCGGCGCAGGCGTTCTGCTCATCGGTTTGGGAAATATTCTGCTGGGCGACGAAGGCGTGGGGGTTCACGTTCTCCGTCGCCTTGCATCGGCCTATCGGTTCGAGCCGATGGTCGCGTGCCTGGACGGTGGGACGGCGGGTTTGGCTTTGCTGCCTTGGCTTACCGCCTATCAACGCGTTTTGATGATCGATGCGGTCGATTTCCGGGCGGCGCCAGGTCATATCGAGGTTCTTCGTAACGAGGCAATCCACGCGACCCTACAGACCAAGCTCTCGGTCCATCACTTGGGCGTCAGCGATGTCTTGAGTGTGGCGTCGCTTTTGGACGGTATCCCCGAGGAAACGGTGTTGGTCGGCATGCAACCGGCAACCATGGAGCTCAATCTACAGCTTTCGCCCATTGTTGATGCCCGACAAACCGCGATGATCGACGCAATTCAAGCGATTCTAGCGGCTTGGGATATTAGTCTGATAGCCAAGTAACCCAATAAAAGACATACTGTCCCTCGGACGACTTGGACGGCCCGATCACCTGCGCCGGATAGCGCTGCGCGTCCGGATTGGCCCGCACGATGGCGTCGGTCGGCGACTCG
>CAZWQC010000267.1:0-4466 GCA_964635785.1 uncultured Ectothiorhodospiraceae bacterium | reverse complement strand
GACCGCTCATCGCCCAATTCGGCTCGCAACGACCGCAACGTATCGACGCTGTAGGAGGGGCCATCACGCAACAGCTCCCGGTCATCCACCACCAATCGCGACTCTGCCGCAACCGCCAACTCGACCATCCGCAGTCGCGCTTGCGCTGCGACCGCCGGTTGCCCGCGATGCGGTGGAATACGACAGGGAATCAAACGAATCTCATCGAGCTGGAGTTGTTCGAGCAACTCCAGGGCAGGGCGCAGATGGCCAAAATGAATGGGATCGAAGGTGCCACCCAGAATACCGATCATGCCAAACACCCACCCCCCACCAGCGCATCGCGCGCGCATTGTCACGAGCATCAAGTACGAATCTGTCCTTGACCCAGTACAATAAACTTCTGGCTGGTCAGTCCTTCCAAGCCGACCGGCCCCCGGGCATGAAGCTTGTCGGTACTGATCCCGATCTCCGCACCCAGTCCGTATTCAAAACCATCGGCAAAGCGGGTCGACGCATTCAGCATCACCGAACTGGAGTCCACGTCACGCAGGAAGCGCCAGGCATGTTGGACATTCTCGGTGACGATGCTGTCGGTATGTTGGGACCCATACGTATTGATGTGTTCGATCGCCGCATCCAGGTCCGGCACCACGCGAATGGCGAGAATGGGAGCAAGATACTCGGTTCGCCACTCGACTTCGCCTGCCAATGTCGCTTGCGGCACCAGGTCACAGGTTTGCTGACAACCGCGTAACTCCACGCCGGCGGCTAACATGGCGGCGGCGATATCGGGTAGGCATCGCTCGGCCACGGCCACATTCACCAATAGCGTCTCCATGGTGTTACAGGTTCCAAACCGCTGCGTCTTCGCATTCACCGCTATCGCCTTGGCCATGGCCAAATCGGCGGCTGCATCGATGTAAACGTGGCAAACCCCATCCAAGTGTTTGATCACCGGAATACGGGACTCACGGCTAATCCGCTCGATCAACCCTTTGCCACCACGCGGCACAATCACATCGATCGCATCGGTCAGCTGCAACATTTCCCCAACCGCTTGTCGATCCGTGGTGGCGATCACTTGCACGGCAGTCGCTGGCAGCTCAGCTTGGCGCAAACCGGCCTGAACACAGACGGCAATCGCTTGATTGGAATGGAACGCTTCCGAACCGCCGCGCAAAATCGTCGCATTCCCGGATTTGATGCACAACCCAGCGGCATCGGCCGTCACGTTGGGCCGTGATTCGTAGATTATTCCGATGACACCAAGCGGTACCCGCATGCGACCCACTTGTATCCCCGAGGGTCGATAGGCCATCTCCGCGATTTCACCCACCGGATCCGGTAGCGCCGCGATTTGTCGCAAGCCATCGGCCATCGCCTCGATCCGCGCCGGTGTCAGACGCAAACGATCCACCAGCGCAGCAGCCAACCCCTGCGCCTGTGCCGCCTCGATATCCTTGGCATTTTCGCTCTGCAGAACCTCGTTTTGCTCAAGCAGCATTGCCGCCATCGCCAGCAACGCATGGTTCTTCGCCGCCGTCGTGGCTTTCGCCAGGGATGTTGCCGCCGACCGGGCTTGTTGGCCGATCGTTCGGATTTGCAAGGTCAATTCGCTCGCTTCGGGTTGTGTCAAGTTCTGCATTGGAAACTTCAATTTGCTAGGACGAAAGTCATGTTCACACGGCACGCCATCTACGTTTATCGCACCGACCGCTGCTCGCCGAACGGATGCCAGCCACCGATCGAACCGCACAAGTGTAGCAATTCCTCCCAGGGATTACCCGCGTCTTGTCCCTTTATGACACGATCGACACGTGCGCAGTGCTGCAAGCGGCCAAGCCAAACCGCGCCAGGTTGCTGTAACCAGGCTTGTTGCAATTGACTACGCCGCGGGGCCGGGTTGATTTTGGCCAAACACTGCGCAGCGGACTCCCCCCGTGCGACCGACAGCGCAATCCCGGCGAGTTCGCGCACCTCGCGGGTCAAAGCCCAGTTGACCAGCACCGGGTCAACACCCTCGCCCTCCAACCCCGCCAACGTCTGCACCGCTTGTTGACCGTTGCCCCCGAAGACTGCCGGCAGCAAGTCGAACACATCGAAACGAGCATTGTCGGTCACCGCCGCCAAGACATCTTGCGCATTGACCGACCCCGTCCCGTGCAACAACCGGAGTTTTTCGATTTCCTGCACCGCCGCGGGCAAGTTACCCTGAATCCGCTCGGCCAGCAGCTGCAACGCTTCGCCGGTTGGTTGCAACCCCTTGACCTGCATCCGCTGTTTGAGCCAGCCAAGCAATGTTCGCCCGGTCAACGGCCACACTTGCACGACAACACCGACCTTGTCCAACGCGGTAAACCAACTTGTGCGCTGAACCTCCGGTGCAAGTCGCCCGGTTTGGATGAGTAACACCACATTTGCGGGCGCACGCTGTGCGTAGGTCAGCAAGACTTTGCTGCCTTGGTTGCCGGGTTTGGGTTCGGGCAAGTACAACTCCACGAGCTGGCGCTGCGCGAACAGCGACAAACTCCGACTCGCCGTGACCAGCTGCTGCCAATCGAAATTGGGCCCGACCACGAACAGTTGCCGTTCCACGACGCCTTGCGCCCGAACTTGAGCTCGGACCGCATCCACAGCTTCCATGCGCTGCTGCGGTTCATCACCGCCAATCAGATAGATCGGCGCCAGCGCACGCGCCAGCTGAGCGTCGAGTTGGTCAATTTTGATCCGCATCGAAACCCCGCCAGGCAGAGGCGGTGATCATTGCACCAACCACCGCAACATTCATCAGGCCGGCCACGACACGATCCGCCGCTCTAGATCTGGAAACAGCCGCTCCGCTACCGCGCGCCCGCGGACCGACTGACCGACTTCATGCACGCGATGCCGATCTCCGCAGACCAAATAATGCCAGTCGGGTAACGCACGTGCCTCATACAGACAACGATAGGCACAAGTGGAAGGCAGCCACACGAAGATATCGGGGTCCAATGGCGACAATTGCAGGCAGTCCGGCACCTTACTCCGTCGTTTGGCGTAATCCGAACAACGGCCAGTGGCCAAATCCAGCAACCAGCAAGCGACATCGGTGTAATAGATCATCCCGGACTCGTCGTCTTCAAGTTTATGTAGGCAACACTTGCCACAACCGTCGCACAACGCCTCCCATTCCTCGTGGGACAGTTCGTAAAGCGATTTCTTAAGCCAAAATTCCGGGTTGATGCGTGCTCTGTCATTCATGCACGGATTGTTCCAAACGCTGATAGAGCGGGGGGAAAGCGGCTGGAGCCACGAAATGCAGCTCGGCCCGACGCTCCCTTAGATCGAGCAACACCACGATGCCTCTTGCCGGATACACCCAATACTCACGTTCGTTGCCGGCCGGCAGACGTTCGTCTGGCGTACCGAACCGCTGTCGCAAGAATGAGGCGTCCATGGCGGCGACTGGCACGTAGTTGATTTCGCGCAACGGCAAATCCAGCGCCCGTTCGCCATCCGCCGAGCTCAACTCGAGCTTGCGCGCTCCGCTTGGGACCGGTTCAGTATTCACTTGCCGGGCGGCCATCGCCCGTAACTGGGCAGCGGACGCTGCCGGAATGCCGATCACGTGCGCCTCGAGCACACCCGTTCGCATCCGCCCGAAATACGCCTCCAAAGTCAGCCGCCCGTCGTTTTCCGCAAACAGCGCCAAACGCGGTTGCCGACCCCAGCGCTCGCCTGCCTCGCGCAACGTCGTCTCGGACAAGACCACGCCCAACACATCGGCTGTCCCATCCGACCGAATCGTTACCTCCCAAGGTAACGGCACGTCTCGACCAGCTCGTGGCGAGAAATTCTCCGCAACGGTCACCAGCAGCGTGATCGTCATCAAGGCCAACATCAAGACAAGAAAACGCTTCATCATCGACCGCCCCCTCATCGATGCCGAGTTTGTGTGCTATAATAGCGGTCTGTGTGCGATCTCAATCTTCAGACGGCTCGATGATTACCCTTCCGACCACTCCCAATCAACCGCAAAACCTCGTCTTTGGGGAGCGTCCCGGCGCGGGTCGAACCGCGCCCACTGCACCCTCGGATGACGCTAAAAGCGTACATGGTACGCCTCCCGAGCAGCCGGGGAAACCCTCCCCTGGTGCCGATGCGACCAAGAAAACGGCCGAAGAACAAAAGGAACAACAGCAAAGGGAAGCTGAATTCGATGTCGTGCAAAAACTTCAGGCCAGGGATCGCGAAGTTCGTCAACACGAACAAGCCCATGTCGCCGCCGCTGGGGGCTATGTCAGCGGACCGATTCATTACACTTTCCAGCGCGGACCGGATGGCCAAAGCTATGCGATTGGCGGACACGTCAACCTGGACATATCCAAGATCGCGGGCGACCCGCACGCCACCCGCCAGAAAGCTCAGGTTCTTTTGCGTGCGGCGTTGGCACCGGCCGAACCCTCTGGGGCCGACCACCAAATCGCAGCACGCGCACGGCGGAT
>CAZWQC010000266.1:0-4472 GCA_964635785.1 uncultured Ectothiorhodospiraceae bacterium | reverse complement strand
AGTGCTCGTCGGCTGGCTCAATGCGGACGGGTCGCAGGCGAGCGCGCTCGAAGCGGCTACGGTGGTAGGAGAACGTGCGGCGTCTCGGGCGATCGCGCGTCTTGGCGCCCGCCGCGTGCCAACCCGGTGCGTGCCGGTTTTGTTTGATGCGCCCGTTGCCTGCGGTCTTCTGAACCACTTGGTGGTGGCCGCGACGGGTAGCGCGATCTATCGCCGTCGCTCTTTCTTACTCGACCAGCTCGGCAAGGCCATATTTCCGGGCTGGATGCAGATCACCGAGAATCCGCATTGGCCGTGCGGTTTGGGCAGTGCGGCATTCGATCGGGAGGGCGTGGCAACCATCCCCCGCGATTTGGTGCGGGACGGCGTTTTGACTGGGTACATCCTGGATAGTTACGCCGGGCGCCAACTGGGGATGACGACGACCGCAAATGCCGGCGGTGTGCATAACCTGTTGGTCAAGGCGGGTCATTGCAGTCAAGCGGATTTGCTTCGGCAAATGGATACCGGGGTATTCGTGAGTGAAGTGATGGGGCAGGGTGTCAATATCGTCAACGGTGATTATTCGCGTGGCATCGTGGGGTTCTGGGTGGAGCATGGCGAGCTTCAGTACCCGTTGGCGGAAATGACCGTCGCAGGTCATCTGCCGACGATGTTTCGCACGGTGGTGGCTGTGGGGGACGATCTGGATTGGCGGCATCACCTTGTCACCGGTTCTTGGTTGGTCGAGGCAATGACGATTGCCGGCGACTAGATTATTTACGGAGTCTATTGATTTATGTATGCAGCGATTGCGCCTTATGGCGGTGAACTCAAAGAACGGTTGGTCGACCAAAACACGGCCGACGCGCTGAAAACCGCCGCCAATGAATATCCTGACTGGTCCTTGACGCCGCGCCAGCTCAGCGATCTTGAGTTACTGTTGAGCGGCGGTTTTTCACCATTGACCGGGTTCCTCGGTCAGGACGATTATGAACGCGTCTTGCGAGAGATGCGGTTGGGGGACGGGACACTGTGGCCGATTCCGATCACGCTCGACGTTAGCGAGGATTTCGCGACGAAAATTGCCATGGGCAGCCAGCTCGGTTTGCGCGATCAAGAAGGGGTCTTGCTGGCTGTCATGACCGTTTCCGCTCTCTGGACGCCGGATCGAAACGCCGAGGCCCACGCGGTTTACGGTACCGACGATGCGGCTCATCCTGGCGTGGATTATCTGCTCCATCGCACCCATCCCGTGTACGTTGGCGGCGAGCTGCGGGGTATTCAACTGCCGACGCATTATGATTACAAATCGCTGCGGGATACACCGAAACAACTACGGGAGCGGTTTCGTAAACTCGGTTGGGGGAAGGTCATCGCCTACCAGACCGACAGGCCGTTGCATCGGACAGAGCAACGGTTAACCGCTCATGCCGCGCAACAGGTCGAAGCGAATTTATTGATCCATCCATCGGTTGGCATGGCCAAACCAGGCGATATCGAGCATTTTACCCGGGTTCGTTGCTATGAGTATGTGATGAATCAGTATCCAGAACAGACTACCGCACTGAGTCTCTTGCCGCTGACGCCACGTGCTGCCGGGGGGCGAGAGGTGCTGTGGCAAGCGATTGTGCGGCAGAACTATGGCTGTAGCCACTTCCTGGTCGATCCTGATCTCGGGCAAGCGCAATCGAGTGTTGGCCGATTGCCGATTCCGGTAAGTGACAATGGCCAGGCATGGCTCGCGGAACAAGCGAAATCGCTGGACATCGAGTTGGTGCCGATGGCAGCAATGGTGTATTCGCCAAAGCGCGCCGAGTTCGTCGAGCAAGCGGCATTAGACGATGGCGAGGAGGGGCTGCGGTTCGATCGCGGCGAATTGCAGCGGCGCATGCACGAGGGCTTGGAAATTCCGGATTGGTACTCGTTTCCGGCGGTCATCGCCGAGTTGCGGCGCGCGCATCCGCCGCGGCACCAACAAGGGTTCGCGGTGTTTTTTACCGGCCTGTCGGGATCGGGCAAGTCCACGATCGCCAACGCGTTGATGGTCAAGTTGATGGAAGCGGGTGATCGTCCGGTCACATTATTGGATGGGGATATCGTGCGCAAGCACTTGTCCTCCGAGCTCGGTTTTTCCCGCGAGCATCGCAACATCAATGTCAAGCGTATCGGTTTTGTTGCCAGCGAAATCACCAAAAACGGCGGCATCGCAATCTGTGCACCGATCGCGCCGTATGCGGCGATTCGACGGGAGGTTCGGGAGATGGTAAGTCGTTATGGCGGTTTCATCGAAGTCCACGTCGCCACCCCTTTGGGAGTTTGCGAACAGCGTGACCGCAAGGGTCTGTATGCCAAGGCGCGTGCCGGTGTGATCAAGGAATTTACTGGCATCAGTGATCCGTACGAGGCCCCCGAGCATCCGGAAACACGCCTGGATACGACCGCCAGCACACCGGATGAAGCCGCCCATACGATCCTGCTTAAGCTCGAAAGTATGGGTTTTTTGCGCAAAGCGCACTGAACCCGTGTTCGAGGTGATGGGCATCGCGCGTGATAGGGCGGGGCACTGACAAAAAAACCGTATTTTCTTGGCGAGGTAATGATGATGCGTCTGGTCGGAAAAACGTGTGCGGGTTTCTCCTTGCTGGTCGGGTTGCTGTTGCCGTTCGCTGTGATGGGGCAAACCGGCGCCGAGGTGTCGACGGAAAGCGACTTCGTCCCGATTGGCGGTTTTCCCGGTGCGGCTACGTTGACGTTCGACCGCATCGTCGATGCGGTGGCGGATCGGCGTGTCATCCTGATTGGCGAACGGCATGATCGTTATGATCATCACCTGACTCAACTTGCGGTGATCGAACGGTTGCATGCGCGCGGCGAGGCGCTGAGCATTGGTTTGGAAATGTTTCAGCGGCCGGCGCAGGCGGCGTTGGACGATTTCATCGCCGGCGAGATTGACGAAATCGAGATGTTGCGGAGAACCGACTATTTCGACCGCTGGGGATTCGATTATCGATTGTATCGGCCAATTTTGACCTTCGCGCGTGAACACACTATTCCGCTGGTTGCGTTGAATTTGCCGAAGGAATTGATTCAGTCGGCGAGCGAACACGGCATCGACGACTTGGGCGAAGCGGAGAAAGCCCAATTGCCGCCGCTGCGAGGGGATATCTCCGCAAGTTACCGTGCTCGATTGTTGTCCGCGTTCGAAGCGCATGCGGGCAAGTCCGATTTCGAGCGGTTTCTTTTGATTCAACGGCTCTGGGATAGCGGTATGGCGAGGACGGCGGCAGATTACCTTGCACTGAACCGTGACCGTCGGCTGGTGATTCTCGCTGGAGCGGGTCATGTTGGTCGTGACGGCGGTATTGCCGTCGAGTTGGCCCATGCCGGCATCGATGACGTGACCACGATGGCGTTTTTGGATGCCGGGTTGGACACGCCGCAAGCGGTGAATTGGTGGTTGTGGTCGAATCCGGCGGCATTGCCGGCAAACGGTCGGTTAGGGATACGTTTGGAGAGCACAACCGACGGAGTCGTGATCAAGGCGATTGATGAGGACGGGGCGATGGAAGGAGTCGATGTCCAGGTCGGCGATTACTTGCGGCAAATCGATGGTGTTTCGATCCAAGCGGTGAGTGATGTTCGGTTGGCGTTGTGGCAAGCCGAGCCAGGCCAGGAAGTGACGGTGACTTTAGCGCGGCGAAGCGTCGATGACCATGACAACGTCTTGACCTATCGCGTCCGTCTAGAATAGCTCGGAATCGTCGACCGATGGGCGTGGCGGTGGGTCGTGCAGCGGATGTTTGCAACCCGCCAAGACCCTGTGATCGATATTCCCAATTGACGACGGGCGGTAAAGCATGTTTCGCTTATCCCGGCTGGTGACCCCGGCCAATCCATCAAAGACTGACAACGAGCGATGAGAGGTGCTCATAATGGGCAAAATCATGCGGTTAAGTATTTTCGCTGTGGGCGGTTTGCTGGTTCTGCCGACCGTGGTGGCAGCGCAGTCAGCCGCTGAGGCGGCGCCAGAGCAGACAGCAGTGGAATCTGCACAAGCCACGGAGGCAGCCAGTGTCCCCGCTGCCGGTTACGAAGATCAGGCGGCCCGGGCTTGGCGCGATCAGCGGCTAGCCCAGATGCAAGAAAGCTATGAAAGGATGTTGATGGCGGCCAAGCAACGGCAGGACGCGATTGCCGAATTCCACGCGAAAAGGGTCGAACAAGCGCAACAACGCCGCGATTATCTACAAACCAACCACGAAGCGTTGCTGGAAGAAGCGTTGGCTCAGCAAGAACAAGCGATCGAAGAGCACGAAAAGCGCATGGCAGAGGCCGAGAAATATCGCGATATGGCCAATGAACGGCTGGACCGGATGGCAGCGATGAGTCCGGAGGAACGTCGCGAGTCCTTGCAGCAAGCGATCGCCGAGATGCGGTCGGGCGAGACGCCGGATTGGTTGGAACCGCCCGTGGCACCGCGCCGGCAGACG
>CAZWQC010000265.1:0-4475 GCA_964635785.1 uncultured Ectothiorhodospiraceae bacterium | reverse complement strand
CGAACATCACTTGGGTCGCACCGATCGCCAGCGGACCGTAGGCGACATAGGTGTGACCGGTAATCCACCCGACATCGGCTGTACACCAGAAAACGTCGTCGGGGTGCATGTCGAACACCCACTGGTTGGTCACGATGGCATTGGTCAAATAACCCGCGCTGGAGTGCTGAACGCCTTTGGGTTTACCGGTCGACCCGGAGGTGTAGAGCAGAAACAGCGGATGCTCGGCTTCGACCCATTCCGGCTCACAGACATCGGCTTGAGTCGCGATGAGCTCCTCGGCCCACACGTCGCGATCCACCGTGAAATTCACCGGTGTACCGGTACGTTTGAACACCAAGACTTTGTCAACGCTCGGGCAGCCGTGATCCAGTGCCATGTCGACATTGTTCTTCAGAGGAATCGTTTTGCCCCCGCGGAAACTCCCGTCTGCGGTCACAATTAATTTGGCCGTCGCGTCGTTGGCGCGATCGCGCAAGGCTTCTGCAGAGAATCCGCCAAAGACAACCGAGTGAATTGCCCCGATCCGTGCGCAAGCCTGCATCGTGATGACAGCCTCGGGAATCATCGGCATGTACATGACGACGCGATCGCCTTTCCTAACACCCAACGCCTTCAGGCCATTCGCCACCCGGCACACTTGCGTGTAGAGTTCCTGATAGGAATACGTTTTGGTCGTACCCGGTTCATCCCCTTCCCAGATAATCGCCGCCTTATCGGCTTGGCTAGGGAGATGGCGATCCAGGCAATTGTAGGAGATATTCAATTTACCATCCGTGAACCACTTGTAAAACGGTGGTTGGCTATCGTCCAAAGCCACCGTGAATGGCGTGTGCCAATCGATTTGCTCACGGGCGAGGTCAGCCCAGAATCCGACGTGATCGTCCTCTGCACGGCGGCGCAATTCCGCGACATCCTGGGCAGTTAGGTTCGCGCGTGCGATAAAGGCCTCCGGTGGTGGGAAACACCGATCCTCCTGCAGGACGTGCGAGATGTTTTCGCTCATCGCTCCTCCAAATTGCTCATCAAGTCATGAAAGGGGGGAACAGTCAACCGATGGAAGTATCACCATCAGGTCAAGTAAGACGCGAGCATACCATGCCCATGCCGCAGTGCAACAAATGGCGTTTCACTGCGATCCATGCCCGCATCGATCGTATTGCGCACGCAGGCTGGGGCAAGCGTCGACCTGCAATGATAGCAGATTCCGTATCGCTATCCGTTAACAGTCAGCCGCCGCTTGGTCCGGTTTCCAGGCGAAATAGCCGGTCATAGCGCTCGGATCCGTTCGGCCGCATCGAGACACGTATCGATTGGCGCGACCAAGGCGATGCGTACTCGTCTTGCGCCGGGATCCTGGTCACCATGGGATTGCGACAAATACCGTCCGGGTAACACGCGCAGGTTCGCCTGTAAATACAGCTTTCGCACCAGTTCTTCCTCGTCATCGCCGACCTTCGGCCACAGGAAAAAACCGCCTGGAGGGGTCGGGAGCGACCAGATTGGCGACAATAGTTCAATCATCCGATGACATTTTTCCCGATAAAGCTGGCGATTATGGCGAACATGGATTTCGTCTCGCCAAGCCGCGGCAGCGGCAGCTTGGTGATGGAGTGGCATGGCACAGCCGTGATAGGTTCGATAATGCAAAAATCGGCTAAGTAAACCGGCATCACCGGCCACGAACCCAGCCCGTAATCCCGCCGCGTTGGACCGTTTGGATAGGCTGTTGAAGACGATACAACGCCGATAATCATGCCGATTCAGCCGTGCCGCCGCACCAAGCAAGCCGGGAGGAGGGCTCGCTTCGTCGAAATAGATCTCGCTGTAGCATTCGTCGGCAGCAATCACGAAATCGTATTCGTCGGCGAGTGCAATACACTGTTGTAGACGGTTCTCGTCCATGATCGCGCCGGTTGGATTGCCGGGATTGCACAGATAGAGCAATTGACACCGTTGCCAGACCGACGCGGGTACTGCCGCCATATCCGGCAAAAATCCATTGCCTTCGTCACAATCAAGATAGACCGGTTCGGCACCAGCCATCCACGCCGCGCCAGCGTAGATCTGATAAAACGGGTTGGGCATAACGACGACTGGCCGTTGGCGGCGGTCGATCCAGCATTGCGGAAAGGCAAATAACGCTTCCCGCGTCCCGTTGACGGGCAGTACCTGGCTATTCGGGTCGACGCCAACGAGATTGTAGCGCCACGTTAGCCAGGCACTGATCGCGGTACGGAGTTCATCTTGACCATGCGTGCTCGGATAACGATTCAGGCTACCCAAGGCGCGAGTCAAGGCCGCGGGAATCAACGCGGGCGGGGCTTGCTGCGGTTCGCCAATCGCCAGATCAATCTGTGGCTGAGACGAATTAACAGTGATGTCAGCCAGTAAGCGATTCAGGCGGGTAAAGGGATAGGCCTGGAGCCGGTCGAGATCGGGGTTCATGGGTTGAATGATCGATCCATGCGAAAAAAACACGAAAATCAAATCGCCTCGACGAGACTGACCGGCTCGTCCAGCGCTTGACTCAACCGCTTGCGGATCTGCTCGTAGGCAAAATCGTCGAGCACATGCCCGTCGAGCGCGGTGATGTAGAGTATATCTTCGGCTTGTTCGCCGACGGTGGCGATTTTCGCGTTTTCGACGCGGATGCGGCAGTCAAGCAGTGCTCGGCCGATCATGGACAAAAGGCCAGGGCGGTCGCCGGTAATCAGTTCCATACTCGTCCATTTCGCGGTAGCGTCTTGGCTGAAACTCAACCGCGTCGGCACATGGAAATGGCGTAGCCGCCGCGGCGTGCTGCGTTGCACCGGTCGAGGCAGGGTATCGGGCTGCAGCAGTCGCAGTCGTAGTGTGCTCCGAATCTCTTCCTGGCGAAAGTCGGTCGCGATCATTTGTCCGTTTTCCTCGAGTACCAAAAACGTATTCAACGTCATTCCGTCCGTCGATGTGATGATTCGTGCATCGACGACGTTCAATGCGAGCTGATCGAGAACCGCGGCGGTCAGTCCAAACAAATACGGGTGGTCCTCGGTATACACGAAAATCTCTGTACTGCCGCGGGCCGTTTCCGGGCGCACCAATACCAACGGCCAAGCGGTTGCGCGGTTATCCGCCAGTGCGCGGGTATGCCAAGCGATTTCGTCATCACTGTGGCGCAGGAAGTAGTCCGCTGTGAAATGCTGCCATACCGCATCGCAACGCTCGACGGCAAAGCCCTGTCGGCGGAGTAACCCGCGGGTTTCTTGTTTCGCCCCCTCAACGCGTGTGGCACTATCCGGTGGCGGTGCCAAGGAACGGCGGAGAAAGCGCTTCGTGCTGTGGTAAAGTTCCGACAACAAGGCATCGCGCCAGGCATTCCATAGGGTCGGGTTGGTTGCGCGAATATCGGCGACTGTCAATAAATACAAGTAATTCAACCGAACCAAATCCCCGACCTTGCTCGCAAATTCGTGCACCACCGCCGGATCGTTGATGTCTTTGCGCTGTGCGGTCATGGACATGAGCAAATGCTGACGTACCAACCAGGCCACTAACCGCGCATCCCATTCCGACAGTCCGTGATCCAGGCAGAACCGCAATGCGTCGTGTGCACCCAATTCACTATGATCGCCGCCCCGGCCTTTGCCGATATCGTGGAACAGACCGGCAAGATAGAGTGGTTCAGGTTTCGGCAAGTGCTTGAACGCGGCGGCGCACAGCGGATGTTCGACGTTGCCCTCGGGACCGGCAAAGCGTCGCAGATTGCGGATGACAAACAGCGTATGTTGGTCGACGGTGTAAATGTGAAAGAGGTCATACTGCATGCGTCCGACGATTGCGGCAAATGCAGGAAGGTAGGCGCCGAGGATGCCGTAGCGACACATGCGCTGAAACTGTGCATTGATCCCTCGCGGTTGCCGCAGGATTTCCATGAACAATGCCCGGCATGCGGGATCTTGCCGAAAATGATGGTCGATCAGCCGGGTATGTTGCCGGATGAGGCGGATCGTACTCGCACTGACCCCGCTCAACTCCGGGTGTTGTTGCAACAAGAGGAACACCTCCAGCAACGCCGGTGGATAGCGTTTGAAGATGTCGGGATGACGCAATTCCAGATAACCGCGATTGGCGTGAAACCGCCGATTCAAGGGCTGCGGTTCACAGGTTCCCGGCGACCGAGGTAAAATCGCTTCGTCGTAAAGTTGTAACAAGAGCTCGTTGAGGCATTCCAATTCCGACACGGTTCGGTAGTAACGTTGCATCAGTTGCTCGACGGCCAAGGACTCCGGCGTGTCTCGATAACCGAACAGCTTGGCCAGCTCCCGTTGGCGATCGAACAACAAACGATCTTCCGCACGTTGGCTCAAGGTGTGCAACGCAAAGCGAATGCGCCACAGGAAGTTTTGGCCTTCATTGAGGGTCCGAAACTCGCTCTCATTGAGAAATCCGTAGCCCACCAGGTCATGCAGGTTCGTGGCACCGAGATGCCG
>CAZWQC010000264.1:0-4497 GCA_964635785.1 uncultured Ectothiorhodospiraceae bacterium | reverse complement strand
ATTTGTTTGGTCAGCTCGGCGGTACGACTTTCCGGCTTCGCGACCTCCGTTTTGACCTCCGCGCTGCGCTTGACGTAAGTCCGCCGCTTACGAACCTCTACGTTCACTGTTTTCGGCCGCCCTTGCGCTCCAGCGACTTTCAACTCGGAAGTACTCTTGCGTCGCAATGTGATGCGCCGACTTTCATCAACCTCGCTCGCCTTTCCGTGGGACTGCCGCAGATGATTCAAAAGCTGGACTTTCTGACTTTCGGACACTGTCTCGTCGGGCGCTTTCAACGGCAAACCCGCTTCACGCATCTGCTCCAGCAAACGCTCCACCGGCGTTCCAACAACCTCCGACAGCTGTCTTACGGTCACCTCCGACATGCACCTTCACCTCTTGACGATACTAATCGCCTGTCTCTGCATTCTCGAACCATGGCGCACGGGCAGCCATGATCAAACTCGCCGCACGCGCTTGATCCATCCCTTCGATCTCCAACAAATCATCGACCGATTGTTCAGCCAAGTCTTCCATCGTCACGACACCAATCGTGCGCAGCGCCTCGAGCGTCTGTTCGTCCATGCCTTCCATCTCCCGCAAATCACCCCCAACGTCCGGCAATTCCTCACCTTCCTCACTCGCGATCGCCCGCGTTAACAGCGCGTCACGGGCACGTGCCCGCAATTGTTCCACGATGTCTTGATCGAACTCGTCAATCGCGGAAAGCTCGGCGGTCGGCACATACGCCACTTCTTCGACGGTACTGAAACCTTCGGTTACCAGAATCCCCGCAATGTCCTCATCGACATCGAGCTCGTTCATAAACATTTCCAACAGCTCGTTGGCTTCCGCTTCACTCTTTGCTTTCGCTTCGGAAACATTCATGACGTTCAGCTCCCAACCGGTAAGCTGACTCGCCAAGCGCACGTTCTGGCCCGATCTGCCAATCGCTTGCGACAGTTTTTCATCCGCTACGGCGATATCCATGGCATTTTTGTCTTCGTCCACCACGATCGATACCACTTCCGCCGGCGACATGGCATTGATGACGAATTGCGCCGGGTTCTCGTTCCAGAGGATAATGTCAATTCGCTCACCGGCCAGCTCGTTAGACACCGATTGTACCCGGGAACCTCGCATACCGACGCAGGCACCGACCGGGTCAAGCCGCGGGTCGAGTGACCGCACTGCGATTTTGGCCCTTAACCCAGGGTCTCGGGCCGCCCCGACGATCTCGATTAAACCCTGGCCGATTTCCGGTACTTCGATCTTGAACAATTCAACCAGAAAGGCCGGATCGGCGCGACTCAAAAAGAGCTGAGGTCCGCGCAGTTCCGGCTGAACCGCCTTTAGAAAGCCCCTAACGCGATCGCCTATGCGAATCGATTCTTTCGGGATCATCTCCTCACGCGGAATCAATGCCTCGGCACTATTGCCCAGATCGACGATCACCCCAACCCGATCCGAGCGCTTCACCATACCCATGACCAGTTCACCGATGCGGGGACGAAAGGCCTCGACCACCTGCATTCGTTCCGCCTCGCGGACCTTCTGAACGATCACCTGCTTGGCGGTTTGCGCAGCGATTCGACCGAAATCACCCGACTCGATGACCTCTTCGAGATAATCGCCAATGGCAATATCGGGTTGTTTAAGCCGCGCGTAAGATTCGAGAATCTGACGATTGGGTGATTCAAACCGGGGATCTTCGTCCTCCACTACGAGCCAGCGCCGGTAGGTCGTACAAGCTCCCGACTTCCGGTCGATATGCACCCGCACCTCGATATCGCTACCATGCCGCTTGCGCGTCGCCGAGGCCAGTGCCGACTCAATCGCTTCAAAGATTGTTTCTTTGTTAACACCCTTCTCGTTGGAAACCGAGTCAACGACCAGAATGATATCTTTGTTCATGAATCCCGACTCCTGGCGCCATATCAAGCAAGGTCATACTTGAGACGGCAGCGTGCGATCTCCTCGTAGCCTAACCATATGTCACCCTCTTCAGTACCCAGTTGCACAGCCTTATCATCGACTGCGATGATGACACCGTGCAATCGCCGCTGCCCGTCACGGGGAGCCCTCAATCTGACCTGCACTCGTGACCCTACGTAGCGCTCATACTGCCAAGGCGCAAACAACACCCGTTCAATCCCTGGGGAGGAAATCTCTAGCCGATACGGCACACTCAGCGGCTCATCAACATCCAATACCGCCCCCACTTGCTCGCTGATCAAGCCACAGTCCTCAACGGTGATACGCCTGTCGTAGGCATCCACAAACACCCGAATGAACCCCTGTTTCCCGGTTACCGACCATTCCAAGCCCCAAAACTCGAACCCAAGTCCTTCTACGACAGGGCGGACGATCCGTTCCAGCGCATTGTCTTCAACCATGTTTCGCGCAAATCCCCCCCCAAACCAGACCCCAGGCAACAAAAGCCAGTCGCCACCCACTCGGTAACCCAACGGAACCGTAGCCAATAAAAAAGCCCCGAACAGGGGCTTTTTTATTGGCTACCAATCACAACTGGTAGCGGGGGCAGGATTTGAACCTGCGACCTTCGGGTTATGAGCCCGACGAGCTGCCAGACTGCTCCACCCCGCACTAGACGCATTGACGAATTTGAGGAACCGCCGCGTGACCGGCCCTCACGTCGAAAGGGGAAAGATACGACACTCGCCGATCCGTTGCAACCCCTTTTTCAACTTTTTCTTCTTTCCAACTTTTTCTTCCGACCTAACTCTGTTGCCCGCTCCAACCTAACCCCGCTCCCAAGCCTTCTTGCAATTCGTTCCGAGTCCCCAGGTTCGGCGACGCTTCCCGATTTGACGCCAGCCGACCCAAACCCAGCTCGTCGAAGCGATGTTATCCGACCCCGGTCGCGTTATAGCAATGCACCAACAGCCACCCAGGAAACAGCCCGAGTACCACCATGGCGAGCCCGTTGATACTCATTATGGCGACACCCCAACGGCCCCAACCTGCATCCTCCAGAGACCGACCCGATTCAGGATCATCCATAAACATCAGTTTGATCACCCGAAGATAGTAAAATGCACCAACCACGGACAACAGCACCGCCGCCAATGCCACCCAAACATGCCCCGCCTCCAATAATACCTGCAAGATAACCAATTTTGCATAAAACCCCACGGTTGGCGGTACCCCAGCCATCGAGAACATGAACAACGCCATCAGGAAGGCCAACCACGCATTCCTTTCCGCCAACCCCTTGAAATCCAGGAGTTCTTCTGCTTCATGGCCATCCCGGCTCAACAACACGACAACGCCAAACGCACCTAATCCCATCAACGCATAAATCAACGTAGAAAAAACGGCTGCTCCGTACCCTTCGGCGCTCCCAACGGCAAGCCCGAGTAACACGAAACCGATGTGGCCAATGGTCGAATAAGCCAACATGCGCTTAATGTTATGTTGCGCAATCGCAACCAAATTACCGATCACTAGCGACAACACTGCCAGGAGCATCAACATCTGCTGCCATTCCCCAGCAAGAGCGCTCAAACCGTCCACCAACAAGCGGATGGTCAACGCCAACGCGGCCAATTTCGGCGCCGTTCCAATAAACAGCGTAACGGTCGCGGGCGCGCCGTGATACACATCGGGCAACCACATGTGGAAGGGAACCGCGCCGAGCTTAAAGGCCAAACCGATGACGATGAACACCAAAGCGAACGTCAACGCCAGCCGCTTTTCCTCCGGGAAATCCGCCAAGGCCGAATTTATCGCGATGACATTCAAATCACCGGTCAAACCGTACAACAATGACAAACCATAGAGCAGCATGCCCGAAGCCATTGTACCAAGGACAAAATATTTGATCGCTGCTTCTGCCGCCAGACCAGAATCCCGATTAAACGCCACCAGCACATACAATGCCAGCGACAACAACTCCAAACCCAAATACAAGGTCAGCAAGTGACTGCCCGAGGCCATCACCATCATACCCAGCGTAGCCAAAAGTACCAACACAAGGTACTCGCCGCGATCAAAGCCCCATTCTTTCAGATAGTGTCTGGAGTAAACCAGACCACCCATTACCGTCAGGAAAATGAAGACTTTCAGCAACACCGCGAGTTTGTCGGCGACATACATTCCGCCAAACGCGAACACAGGCTCCCCCACCGATTGGCTGACACTCAATAGCAGCGCCCCGATCAACCCGGCCTGTGCTAGCCCAAAGATCACTCCACGTCGCTCCGGCAACACAAACAAATCAGCCAAAAGAATGACACACGCCATCGTTGCAACGAACATTTCAGGAGCCACCAGCCACAGATCATGCGAGAAAGATTCCATTTCACTGCCCCCTATAACTTCGAAACCGAAGCGTACTGCACCAACTGCGCAACGCTCTCGTGCATCACATCAAGCAACGGCGCGGGCCACACCCCCAGCACCAACACCACAACGGCCAGTGAACCGAGCACCAAGGTTTCCCGATCCGAAATATCGGCGAGTGTGGCGACACGCTCGTTGCCGACCGCTCCA
>CAZWQC010000263.1:0-4515 GCA_964635785.1 uncultured Ectothiorhodospiraceae bacterium | reverse complement strand
CGGCGCCGAGGCGATCGCGGATCGCCGCCTCGCTGGCGAACTGCAAGGGGCTTGCGACCTCGGGTAGCTTTTCCGCCTTCACCGTATTGAGTTCATGATCACCACGTACCAACAGCGCGATCAGATTCGATGCCGCGGCATCGCTGGCCTGTACCACCAACGTCTTGATCGTGCGTTCGATGGGAATACCGAAATCCTCGACCAGTTGACGAATGGTTTTGGCATTTGGCGTGTCGACGACACGCATCGTTTCGCTTGGCGCCGGACGCGTCGCCGTTGGCGCAAGGGCTGTGGCCAGTTCGACGTTAGCGGCATAATCGCTGCCGTCGGAAAAGGCGATGGCATCTTCGCCAGAGTCGGCCAGGACATGGAACTCGTGCGAGGTGCTGCCACCGATCGCTCCGGTGTCCGCCGCAACTGCGCGGAAATTCAAACCAATCCGGGCGAAGATCTGCGAGTAAGCGGTGTACATCGCCGTATAGGTTGCTTGCAGCGAGGCGGTATCGAGATGAAAGGAGTAGGCATCCTTCATCAGGAACTCGCGTGCGCGCATGACACCGAAACGCGGGCGGATTTCGTCGCGGAATTTGGTTTGAATCTGATAGAAGTTCACCGGTAGTTGTTTGTAGCTGCGCAGTTCGCGCCGAGCGAGATCGGTAATCACTTCCTCGTGAGTCGGACCAAAACAAAATTCTCGGTCATGTCGATCCCGTAAGCGCAATAACTCCGGGCCGTATTGATCCCACCGGCCGGACTCCTGCCAAAGCTCCGCGGGTTGCACCGCTGGCATCAGCACTTCGATCGCGCCTGCCCGATTCATTTCCTCGCGTACGATTTGCTCGACTTTGCGTAGCACTCGCAACCCAAGGGGCAGCCAGGTGTACAACCCGGCGGCTAGCCGGCGAATCATGCCGGCGCGCAGCATGAGTTGATGACTGACCACCTCCGCGTCGGCGGGCGTTTCCTTTAGGGTGGAAAGCGGTAATTGACTGATGCGCATGAACTCACTTCTTTTCGAATGTGCGGTTGTCGAAACCCCATAAACCGCGTTCGACGGGGTTGAACTCGATGTAGGTTCGATTGCTGGGGACGCCGAGCTGATCGCCGATGAACCGACAAAGTTTGGCGGAGAAAGCCTCTGTCTGAGCCCGCGGTAGCTCGATGGATTTCAGTGTGAGCAATGCCAACGGGTCGCCACTACCAGCGAACATCATATTGGGATTGTGTGCAAAGCGCACCATCACGTAGGCTTCCCGCTTGGCGAGGAGAGTTGCCACGTAGGTGCTTGCAGTGCGCAACAACACGTTCTCGTTGCGTGGTTTACAATTGCTCTCAATGCTAAGCAACGGCATAGCGGCTGGCCTTGACGTTTAGCGGCAATAAACGTTGACGGCCCGTTGAGCTTCCTTGAGCTTGGCTGCGCGTTCTGTCGGCGTCATGACGCGAATGGCGTCGCCTTCGCCAACGCCAAGCGGTTCATCGCTTTGCAAGCGTTGCAAGTTCTCGCGGGCTATGTCGCAGTTTTCTTTGATGCTTTGCTCCCAGCGAGCGATTGGATCGGCGGTTGATTCCGCATCCTCACTTGGCGCGGCGGGTGCTCCTGTCGCTGGGGTGGTATTTTTCGGTAGATCGATCGCTTGAATGGCTTGTGGGTCCGGAGCGGTAGGCGGTGGGGTCTGGCTAAACTGCACCCGACCCTGCTCGTCCACCCATTTGAAGACTTGCCCCGCTTGGACCTGACTTGCCCCGACGAGAGCGAGGCCAAACAACAAAAGACAACGCGATGTCGTTTTCATCGTATGTTTTGCTCCTGAAGTTTCGATTCGGTGAAATTGATGCACAGAGGCGACCAACACAAGATGCGAGCATACCAGATTGCAGCGTACCCAACACCAGTGCGGGAGTCGTTCGTCGCAAACTCAAGCCACTTTCTGCGATCGATGGTGCGGATTTGGTGAGCGACGGCGGTCGCGCTGTGGTGTGAACCCGATGTTTTCCGGGTTAGGCAACGAACCGGGTGATGCGCTGTTAAACAGGGAGTTGGGGTTATCGACGGTTGCTTTACTCAATGGAGTTGGCATCGGACGGCAATTTTTAGATAATCATTGAATTCTAATAGTGAGTTGATCCATTCATAACCACTGACGGAGGTGGGATCTGATGAAAATTGTGACGTTGCGATGGGGTTGGTTGTTGGCCTTGTTATTGCCCATACCGTCGATCGCGGCTGCTGAGTTGTCGTTGGAGACGGCCGTGGCCGAGGTACAGACGGTGCGACGCGGGCAATTGTTCGACGGTGTTGTTGAAGCGGAGAACGAGAGCACCGTTTCGGCACAAACATCGGGGCGGGTCGTGGCGATTGGTTACGACGTCGGCGACCGTGTTGCCAAGGGTAGCGTGTTGGTCCAATTGCGGGACCAGGAGCAGCGGGCGCGCTTCGAGCGGGCGAAAGCGATACTTGCGGAAGCGCGAGCACAGCTAAAGAGTGCCCAAGACGAGTTTGAGCGAGTCAAAGGCGTTTATGACAGGAAGGTAGCCTCCCAGGCCGAGATGGATCGTGCGAGAGCGGGCTTGGACACGACGAAAGCGAAGGTCGAGCAATCCGAGGCGGCACTGCACGAAGCGGAGGAGCATCTCGATTATACGCGTGTCCGGGCGCCCTATGGTGGGGTGGTCAGTGCGCGGTATGTCGAACTTGGCGAGAGCGTGAACCCCGGGCAGGCACTGATGACTGGGATTTCGCTGGATGAGTTACGGGTCAATGTCTATGTGCCACAACGCTATTTCAATGCCGTGCGCAAATACCAAGATGTCAAGATTTACACGGAAGACGGCCGGGTGCTGCCCGCCGTGCGACTCACGTTTTTCCCTTATGCGGATAGTAAAAGTCATAGTTTTCAAATCCGCGCCTATTTACCCAGAGAAACGGAGAATCTGTTTCCCGGCATGTTCGTCAAAGTCGGGATGCGCACTGGCGAGTACAGCCATTTGGTGATACCGGAAAAAGCCGTGGCGTATCGCTCCGAGGTGACCGGCGTGTACGTTGTGAGCTCGACGGGCGCGCTACGATTTCGGCAGGTTCGGGTGGGTCGAACCACCGATACCGGCATGATCGAAATTCTGGCCGGGCTCGAAGCCGGTGAGCGCGTCGCAACCGATCCGGTTCAGGCTACTTTAGCATATAAACAGGCTAGCGCAACGCGGGCAGGGACGCACCATGACTGAACCGAAATTAGGTATTGCGGGGCGGGTCGCGCAAGCGTTTTTGACCTCCGAAATCACGCCGTTATTAGCGCTCACAGGATTATTGCTCGGTATCTTTGCGGTCATGGTGACGCCCCGGGAAGAAGAACCGCAAATCGATGTGACGTTTGCCAACATTTTCGTGCCGTATCCTGGCGCGACAGCGCGGGAAGTCGAGCAGCTTGTTGCGACACCGGGTGAACAGGTGCTATCGGAAATCCGAGGGATCGATCATGTGTTTTCGAGCTCGATGCCTGGTCAAGCGGTGTTTTCAGTGCAATTCGATGTCGGTGAAGACCGCACGGAAGCGCTGGTCAGGTTGTATAACAAGGTCATGTCCAATCAAGACTGGTTTCCACCCAATCTTGGCGTCGGTCAGCCCATCATCAAACCCAAAGGCATTGACGATGTACCGATTATTGCGGGGACTTTGTGGAGTGAAGATCCGAATATCGGTGCGCATGAGCTCAAACAAATTGCGCATGCCATTGAAGTCGAGTTGAAACGGGTTCCGGGCACGCGGGACATCTACACGCTTGGGGGCCCCGATCGTGTGGTGCATGTCAAACTCGATTCCGATCGATTGGCGGCCTATGGATTGGATTTTCGCTCGCTGAGTCAGGCGCTGCAAGCGGCGAATACGTCTCGGGTTGCCACCACGATGGTCAAGGACAACACCGAAATCGAGGTTCAAGCGGGTGCGTTTTTGACGTCGCCGAATGAAATCGGAGAATTGGTGGTCGGTATCCATGGCGAACAACCCGTGTATTTGCACGATGTCGCTGAGGTCAGTTTCGGACCGGACCAGCCGGAGCAGTATGTTTGGTTCGGAACCGGTCCCGCCGCCGAGGAAAAAGGGATTACGATCCAGGGAGACTACTTCCCGGCGGTCACTGTGGCCGTCGCAAAGAAGGCGGGAACCAATGCGGTGACGATTGCCAAGCGAGTGATCGATCGCTTCGAGCAGCTCGAGGGAACCTTCGTTCCCGAAGGAGTTCATGCGACGATCACGCGCAACTACGGTGAGACCGCGAATGCGAAAGCGCAAAAACTGATTAAAAAACTTGTTTTTGCGACCTCGGCCGTGGTGTTGTTGGTGCTGTTGACGCTGGGTTGGCGCGAGGCGATCATCGTGGGGGTCGCGGTGATTATCACATTGGCGATTACCTTGTTCGCGTCTTGGGCGTATGGGTTTACCATCAATCGGGTTTCGTTGTTTGCATTGATTTTTTCCATCGGTATTTTGGTTGATGATGCGATTGTGGTGGTCGA
>CAZWQC010000262.1:0-4518 GCA_964635785.1 uncultured Ectothiorhodospiraceae bacterium | reverse complement strand
CCTGTCGGATCAGGCCCTCGGCGTCGATCTTGCCGCGCTGTGGATAACAACTGATGCCGAGACTGGCCGAAACCTGCAAAGAGAATTCGCCGATCACGACCGGCGTGGCCGCGGTCGCAAGTAAGCGTTCCAACCACGGCACCGCGTGCGCAGGCGTTGCGATATCCAAGAATAGGGCGATGAACTCATCGCCACCGAGGCGCGCAAAGGTGTCTTCTTTGCGCAAACACTGACGCATCCGCCCGGCGATGACACGCAAAAACTGGTCGCCGACGCCATGCCCATACTGGTCATTGATGGATTTGAAGCCATCGAGATCGACAAAGACCACGGCCAAATGTTGGTCGCGGCGTTGCGCTTGGTGCATGGCATGTTCCAGCCGATCAGTCAACAGCATGCGGTTGGGCAAGTCGGTCAAACCATCGTTGTAGGCGATATGCTTGAGTTCCTGCTCATAGCGCTTCTGGCCGGTAATATCCAGGGTGGTGCCAATGATACGATAGACCGCGCTGTCATTATTGCACAACGGCAAGAGTGTTGTTTCCAGACAGGTTTCGCGGCCACCGAGGGTGGACCAACGCTCGAATGTGACCGGCTCGTGGGTGGCCCAGCACAAGTCCATTTGTGCCGTGATCGGGCCAACCCAATCGGCCGGCCAGATTTCCGGCGGTGCTCGGCCAGGCCCTGGATGGGTTGCTAACCCGAGCCACTGCGCGTTTTGATCCCCTCGTACATTTCTTGCATCGCTTGCAAAATCAGCGGTTCGGGATGCTCAGGAGATGCAAGGGTGCTCGGTTTTTCGGTCATTGGCGGCAACGGCAACGGACAAATAATGGAGAGACCTTGTTAGCTTAGTGTAGCGTAGTCTATTGCGGATTTGACGATGGCCGCTCGCGTTTTCGGAAAGTTGTGTTTTGCCATCGGTACGCAAAGACGTTTAGTTTAGTTTAGGTCATGGTCCAGGGAACCGGGGACTCGGTTCGACCGATGATTTAACATAATATGTATTATGCGAACCAATCGACACAGCCACCGGAGTTGTATTCGGAATTCATCACCAGGGCAAAAATAGCTACAAAATATGCGGGAAACCGGCAACCACAGCACCGTTGGCCTCGATTTGGCCACGAGCACGCCATCACACCGTTACGCATGCGGTGGGTGTTGTCAAAATCGCCGAGAAGACGCAATGATGCCACGAAAAAATCGTTCACAGCGACGAAATCCTTTAGTAGACTCAAACACAGAGGGAGCAAAACCGAGTCCCCACTGAAATAACCCTACGATTGACCGGTTTGCCGGATGCTGTTCGATCGGTAAACCTTCACCAGAGGAGCCAACAACCATGGTCACGTTTGCCCAACTCCATGCACAAAACCACAAAATCACCGAATTGTCGAATGTGTTTCGCTATCTGATTCAAGAACGCGCGATGTGTGATACTGCTATCGCCAATTCGCTATTCTTCGATTATGCGCAATTATTGAAAGACCATCTCGATTTGGTCGATAAGGAGCTTTGTCGGGATTTGATCTCGCATCCGGATCAAACGATCAAGAACACTGCCCACGGCTTCTTGTCCGGGTCCAACGAAATCAAGCGGATTTTTGCCAAATACTGCCGCGATTGGTGTGTCGAACGCAAGCAAGAGTTACTCGTCAACGATCACGCAAAGTTCGTTCAAGATACTGAGGACATGTTTAACCTTGTTCTTGAACGGATTCAGCTCGAGACCGAGCACCTTTACCCTTTGATCCGTACCTTGGAATACCAGCATCGAAAAGTTGCGTAACAGCTCGAAGGCACGGGGTGCAGGCGAGATACCGTTCCCATGGCCAAGCTTCCCGTGCGCAACATCCTGATCGCTCGATTTTGGCCACGGGAGCCCGTCCTCGAATTGGCTAAGTAATCAATCGGTCGACGAATCGAACAAGGTTTTGACCGATTCGTCGGCCCAACGCAAGGCTTCAAGGTAAGCCACCGTATAGGGCGCCGGATCGAACGTATCGTCCACGAGCGATTGCCAGCGTCCCTCTGTATACGCAATGACGCGTTTCAATACCAAGCCGTTTTCGCCAGAATAGTTCAACAGCGCGAGCTTCAAATATATATTCAGCGATATACTATCCAGTAAATCGACCATAGGCACATCTAGCAAGGCATCCAATACCGACAATAGACCCAAAATAAACATCTGTGATTGCGTTTGTGTGCAGTGCAGTTCCGCTAGCAACTCGCACATTTTCGCGCGCACCATACCCACTGTCACCAGCTCTTGCGGTTTCCCTTCCGCCAGTTCAGTCGTCAGGATCAACGACGTCCATTGGCGCACCTTGTTCAAACCGATCAACGCAACCGCCTGGCGAATCGAGCTGATCTCGCAGCGTAGCGCAAAAGCGGCACTGTTGACATAGCGCAAAAATTTATAGGTCAAGGAAATGTCATGAGCGAGCAATGCCTCGATTTCCGCCAGCTCGACGTTCGGGTCACCCAGCTTTTCGAACAGATTGACCACAACCAACCGATTGGCTGGCAGGGTATGATGCTCCAACACCAGTGGACGTGCGAAGAAGTACCCTTGAAAATAGTCGAAACCCAGCGAATGACAGCGCTCGAACATCTCCGGGGTTTCCACGCGATCGGCGATGACCGCGATACCAAAACTTTGCAATCGTTTCAATGCCGGCGTCAGTTGCGCCGGATCGTGGTTCAAGACGTCGATCTTGACGTAGTCGACATGCTGCAACAAGTCGGGATGGCTCTCGAGGGGGGCCAATGATTTCAACGACACCGGAAATCCTTGGTCATGCACACGAGCGACGACCTCGACGAATTCTTGGGTCACCTCGATGTGTCGGGGAATTTCCAAAACGACCTGCGTATCGAACATCGGGGTCGCGTTCTCGTTGCGCAAGAACTGCTCGGTCACATTGATAAAGGCCGGTGCCGTACCGACCAAGGCATCGATACCGATATGAAGGAAACAATTGATGATGACTTCGGTCGAGGCCAACTCACCATCGCGGATCTCGGCATATTCCATATCACCGGAGCGATAGAGCAATTCGTAGGCGAATATTTCGCGCTTACGGTTCAAAATGGGATGCCGCGCAATATAGAAATCCATCACCCACTCTCCGGATATTCGCTCAACCACAACGACATCCTTCGCCATCATCAAATACCTCGTTAGCCGTTTCCAGCCGCACGCCGCTCGAGCCAAACCGCCAGACCTTGCGCATTCAATTCCATGTCTGGTGCCAATAACCGCCGTACCTCGGCCGCACCAAACGTTACACCATGGCCCTCGAGTTCTGCGTCCAGGTAAGCCCACAGCTGTTCGCGAATGGCGGCATGCCGATCGACTGCGCCTTCGCAATCGTACGCAATCCCGGCCATGGCGTCGATGCGCCGGCGTAGATCCGGTAAAACCCGTAACGGCTCGGTCACCATGCCGAAGTGCGTCACGTAGACCCGTTTGGGCTGCAATTCTTCCAAACGATCCAGGGATTGCTGCCATACGTCGGGCTTGAACTGGACCGGCGTCGTCGGTGGAAACACAAACGGTCGCTCGCCACAGGCCAACTCCGGATAGATCAGCCCAAAGGTATCCCCGGTAAACAAACCCTGCGACCGCTCGTCCCAAACGCAGTAATGATGGCTGGCGTGGCCGGGGGTATCGACCAGACGCAGCACGCGCCCATCGAGATCGACGGTCATACCGTCGTGAGCTTCCACGACGCGTTCGGCCGAAACGGCAACCACCTCGCCGAAGTACCGCGCAAAGGCTCGCTCGCCGTAAACGGCCTTCGACCCGGCAACCAACGCTTCGGGCTCGATTAAATGCTTTGCCCCGCGCGGGTGGACGATGACCTTGGCGTTCGGCAAATGCGCCAGTAACGCACCGGTCGCGCCGGCATGGTCGAGATGGACGTGAGTGGGTAGGACGAAATCGACCGCCGCGGCATCGAGTCCACGTGCGGACAACGCGTCAAGCAGTTTCGCCAAAGCTGGTGCAGGACCGGTATCGACAAACGCGGCTCGCCCCCCGGAAAGAAGCAAATAGCACGCGGCGAGGCCCGGCCGCAGCAACTCCACATCGATACAAACGATCTCTTCGGGCAAGTCATGATCTCGATTCGACGTCACCATAGCGCTCTCGTTCTGTACATTATCGTTACCTACCAGCCTAAACCGACCGGGTCAATCAATCGGGGCATCAGTTCTTGTGTCCCTATCCCCCGCGGTCTGCAAAACTTGTGCAAAAATTAATACAACAAGCTCGTCATTTTGCTGCGATAGACGCGCACCCGTTGATCGTCCGCACCCAGCATATCGAAGACCGCCAGCAAACCTTGTCGGCCGGCATCGTCACGGAAACGGCGATCGCGCTTCATGATCTCCAGTAGCTGCATCATCGCCGCTTCGTAATGACCCGCCAACACCCAATGTGCCGCTAACCCGTAGCGCGCATCAAAATCATTCGGATCGGCTGACACGCGGGCTTCCAATGGGTCG
>CAZWQC010000261.1:0-4524 GCA_964635785.1 uncultured Ectothiorhodospiraceae bacterium | reverse complement strand
AATACAGATCGTAAAGACAGGCCAAACCGCCTAAGCTGTCGGGCGGTCGAGTATCTCCCGGTCCGATGTGGCCACCTGAACACGATTGCGACCATTTCTTTTTGCCAGTAGCAGCGCCTTGTCCGCGTACAGCAGCAACCGATCGGCGGTCTCTTTGTGTTGCAAATCGGCGACGCCAAAACTGGCGGTGAGATGGCCGATTTCCGGGAAGCGATGTGCTTCGATCATTCGCCTGAGTTTTTCGCCGATTTGTCGACCTTCCTCGGCATTCGCTTCCGGACAGATGACGACGAATTCTTCGCCACCCCAGCGGCCAACACTGTCGGTGATGCGGACGTGGTGTCTGAGCAGGCTGGCGAATTCGATGAGAATGCGGTCGCCAAGCAAATGACTGAAATTGTCATTGACTTGTTTGAAATGATCAATATCGACCATTATTATACACAGTGGTCGGAGATGACGGCGAGTGCGTTGCCATTCTTCGGCAATAATTTCGTCGAGTCGACGCCGATTCCACAGCCCCGTCAGCGGATCCTTTTTCGACTGTTGCTCGATTTTCTTCTTGTCGGTGATGTCGGTTTGAATGAGGGTGAAACTGGCTAACTCGCCGGTTTCGTCGACATCGGGCTCGATCGACATTTGCACCCAGTAGTCACTGCCGTCTTTGCTACGGTTCATGAGCTCGCCGTGCCATGACAAACCAGACTGTAGGGTTTGCCAAAGCTCGGCCATTGTGTTGTTTGGTAGTTTGGGGTTGCCGATACAGGACTGAAACGGGCGGCCGACGAGTTCCGTTTTGGTATAACCGGAAAGCTGGCAAAATGCCTTGGACGCATCGAGGATAAAGCCTTCGGGATCGATTGTACAAGTGCTGACATACTGGTTGACGATGGTGAGGTAGCGTTGCAGCGCTATTTGCGTTTGCGCGAGTTTCGCGTTTTTTTCTGCCAGTTCCGCCCGATCCGCCGCCAGCTGTCGATTGGCCCGGGCGAGTGCAAGATGTGTTGCGATCCGGGCTAGCATGATATGGTCTTCGAAAGGTTTGGTAATGAAGTCGACACCACCGACTTGGAATCCGCGCAGTTGGTCGTCGGACGAGTCGAGGGCGGTGATGAAAATGATGGGAAGATGCTGGGTGTGCGGCTGGCGCTTTAAAAGTTGACAAACGTCGAATCCGTTCATGTCGGGCATACGCACGTCGAGCAGGACCAGTTCCGGTAGTTGCGTATTGATCGCGTTCAGCGCCGCTTGTGCGGACGCGACGGGACGGACTTTGTAATGATGATTGAGCAAGAGCTGGGTGATCAGTTTGAGGTTTGCTGGGGTATCGTCAGCAACGAGGATCTCGCCGCGATGGGGCGAATCCTGACGCTGGTTCTGCCAGTCGCGGGTTGCCTGATCAACGTCTTGAGTTTGTTTCATCGAGTTCCGGTAGCAATGCGTTGGGTCGAGTTGGGTCGAACTGAACGGGTGGGCTCGGGCAACGCCTTAAGGACAGCTTAAGGCGTGCTGGGTGGTTCCGGCCACCGCGTTAATGTTCGCCGGTCGAGTCGAGCGACAGGGTGGGCAGGGTATGCGCGATGGCAGCAAAGTCAAAGCGGTCGATGGCTTGACGTAGGCTGTTGGCAAGTACGGCGTCATGGTGTGCAATCTGCTCGGTCAGTTGCAGGGTCTGCTCGATGTCGGCGGCGCGAACGCTCTGAGCCACTTTTTCGACGAGAGCTCCGGGTAGGGCGAGCCATTGCTCACGGTGGATCGGCAGGACCTCGGGTTCAGCGGCTTCAGTGCCGCCACGACTCTCGCCGTAGCGATAGCGTACTCCTAAGTGTCGTGCCATCGTAGCGAAAACCTCGGCTGGGCGGTAGGGTTTGCGCACGAAATCATCGAAGCCTTTACGCATGAGCTCGTCACGCTGCTCGAGGAAGACCGAGGCGGTGATCGCAACGATCTTGGCTGTGTCCCCCCCGGGCAGCTGACGAATGTGCAAAGTGGCTTGGGCGCCGTCCATGATCGGCATACGGCGATCCATCCAGATGAAATCCGGCTGCCAACGCTGAAATTCGTCGATGGCTTCCAGGCCATTGCGTGCGATGCGTATGTCGAAGCCGACATCGGTCAACAAGCGTTGGAGCAGCAGCGCACTGTCAGCGTGATCTTCGACGATAAGGATGCGATATCGAGGTTGACCTGGTGCGAGGCCGACGACGGCATCGTGTTCACTGGCTCGCAGAGCCAGTGCAGTGGCGCTGCGTTGGACGATGATGTTGAATCGAAATAGCGAGCCGCTGCGGGGTGGGCTGTGGACGGTAATGTGGCCACCCATGAGTTCGATGTAATGTTGGGTGATGGTCAACCCAAGTCCTGTTCCGCTGTGTCCCTGTGCCGAGCTGGCCGCGGTAGGAATCTGTTCGAACGGTTGAAAGATTTGGTCCCGTTTGGCGGGATCGATGCCAATGCCGGTATCCTCGATCTCGCCATGCAGGTTGACGCTGTTTGTGTCTTCGGCGGGGGTTGCGTCAAGCCGGACGTCGACTTGACCGAAGTCGGTAAACTTGATGGCGTTGCCAATCAGATTGAGCAGAATCTGGCGAAACTTGCCGGCATCGACGACGATGAAGCGGGGTGTCGATGGGGTGAGGCTGACATTGAGGGTGAGCCCTTTCGCATTTGCGCGTATTCGCATCAGCTCGATGATGTCGGCGACGAATTCAGGCAAGTCGATTGCGATGGGCTCGAGACGGCATTCGCTCGCCTCGATTTTGGATAAGTCGAGGATCTCGTTGATGAGCGTCAGGAGATGCTCGCCGGCCCGATTGACGATACCGATGCTTTGCTTGGCCTGTTCCGAAAGGCTTTGATCTCGCGCCAAGAGCTGGGAGAAGCCGAGAATGGCATTGAGCGGCGTACGCAGTTCATGGGACATGTTGGCGAGGAAGACGCTTTTCGCCTGGTTGGCGGTTTCCGCACGCGTACGCGCCTCGGTGAGGGCGTGAGCGCTTTGTTCCAATAAGTGCTTTTGCTGCTGTAATTGGCGGGTGGACCGTTGTTCGATTCGATAGCTACGCAGAACAACGACAATTAGAATAATGGCCAGCGCTACCGCAGCGATCAAGGCGTAAAGAAAGTGTTGTTGGGTATCGATGGTGGCGGACTGGTCCTTCAGAATCGTGGTTTGGTGTTGAATCTGTGCGTGTTGGTTGGCGAGGATTGCGTTGCGGCTGGCGATTTCTGCGGCCTGTTCGGCGAGTGCTTGTTCGCGTTGTTGAATCTGCTCGAGTAACTCCCGGTACTCGGTTTGCGCCGCTTGGTAACGGCGCCGTTGTGCGGCGATCGTCGCTTGTTGGTCGGCGTTTTGTTTGGCCAATGCCGTGTAGAGCGTCTTGGCTTCAGCGATTTGTCGCTCCAGTTCGCTAATCGTGGTTTCCAGAGCCGCGGTGCGCGCCTTGGCAGCGGCGAGGCGCGCCTCGGTGGTCGCAATGGCTGCTTGCTGTTGGTGGATGATGTCGGCTTGCTGCTCGGTCTTGGCTTGCATGCGCGCAAGGCGTTCTTGTTCGGCAGCCACGGCCTGCTCCAACAAGGACGCGCGGCGGCGTTGGGATTCCAAAGAGGCTTGCGAGGCCCGATACAGGTCGGCAACATCCACTTCGGTACCACCGAGTAGGATGATGTCGGGATGGACGCCAAGACCTTGTGCACGGATGTTGGCTCGGTTGATTTCGAATTGGACTCGCCCCTCCTGGCTGTCGATTAGATTGACCATGATGGATGGGTTCTGGGTGAGGTTGTCGGAGACGAGCAAGAGGGGTCGGTCGCTGGCTTGGTGTACCAATTCGGGATACTTGCCAGATTTTCGTTTGTCGAGGTACACCAGATGGACGTTTGGCGGGATGGCGATCGCGTTCGAACGGGTGACTCGAACCGGTTTGCCGTGCAACGCCTGGCGTTCGGCGAATTGTTCCAGTACCGGTTGGATCTGATGATTGTCGGTAATCAAATGGAGGCGGTAAGTATCGATTTTGGCAGCATTTGGCCAGTTGATGTTTTCAGCGATTCGATAGAGATAAGCGGCGACGATTTCCTCGCGGGATAATTGAGCCGTGGTCGGTGTGGAGCAGGTCAGCAGTAGCCCCACGGCAAAGAGTCGCCAAAGCACAGGCGAACTGAAATAACCGATGATGCCAGGATGATGGCGGGAATCGGGCGGGGTGTCTCCCCCGTGGTTGTTGGCGGAATAGCGCGTTACGGTCGACATGGTCCAAGCCGCATTGATCGGCAAAGTTAAATCAAGGTGAGCGCGATCAGAGTGGGGTTGAAGGCGTTCAAGTGAAATGGCTTAAACATCATAAGACAACGCGGGGACTGCGCGATAGCGTTGCGATCGGTGAGGTTGTCCGAATGGGATCGGGTGGTCGGCCGAATGCGCCTGCTGTAGCGGACGTGTTGGAGCCATCGGATGTGCGCGTGAGCGATGGTGTGCAAATGACCGGCGTAGTGCTGGCGGGTGGTCGGGGTCGACGCATGGGA
>CAZWQC010000260.1:0-4530 GCA_964635785.1 uncultured Ectothiorhodospiraceae bacterium | reverse complement strand
TGGAACTCGGCTTCGAGGCCAAGCGTGGCCGAGATATCTTGTTCGCCGGGGCGGGAATGGATGCCCCGGTTGACGACACGATGATCTGGCGGCTGCATTTGGACCATGCGCCACGCAACGGCGAGCCCCAGCTGCGTGTGACCGCGTACACTAGCGACGTCGACCATGTGATGGATAATTTTTCCAATCGCCCGTTCACCGCGCCTTTGGCCATGCGCGTGACCTCGTCATCGGTGACCCGGGGCGGACGGATCGTGGTTGCCAGCGCTGACCCGCGCCGTTGGGCCGTAGGTGTGGATTTGCACAGCCTTGCCCGCCAGGCGACCCGCTATCAAGGCGTCGATCCGAGTACGGTGGATCGGCTCAATGCGCTGCTTTGGCCAGATGTGCGGTTGGCCAGCGTCGGTACGTTCGTGGAGGTCGCCGGGCACTACCGAGACTCGCATCACTGGCTTGCATCGGCACGCTTCGATTGGGTCCATGCGCAAGCACTCGACAGCGACGAGAATCCCTCCGCGCCGCCCAATCTCAGTCCCAATCAGTTGTATCGGTTGTATTACGGTGATGCGACCGCAAACGCAACCGAGCGTCAGCTCGGTGCCTTGTTGCGCTATGTTTTTCGTCCCTGGTTACGTCGTTTTGAGGTTTTCTCGGGACTGAGCCGAACCGTGCGGACCGCCGATGCCACTGAACGCTATCTTGCCGCGAATGCAGCGGGCGATCCTGCCCAGCGTTGGATCGGTAATCCACAGCTTGCACCGGAGGTGCACTACCAGATGGACCTCGGCATCGGTTGGCAGGACGTTGCACTGCAGACGTCGCTAACCGTGTTCGCCGACCGCATTCAGAACTATATTCTAAGGGATCGTGCCCACGGTCAGGACGGGATTCGCCGTAATGACAATGCAACGGTTTACCGCAATGTTGCTGCACGATTGCTTGGTGCGGAATGGTCTGGCGAGATGCCCTTGGCTTGGCACTGGTCAGTGGTTGCCGATATTGCCTTCGTGCATGCCGAGAATCTCAGTGACCACAGGCCGTTCGCCCAGATTCCGCCGCTCAATGGGCAGGCGATCCTCCGCTACGAGCGGGTAAAATGGCAATTCGATGCCCGCCTGCGCTGGGCGGCCAAGCAAGTGCGGGTAGACGAGGATCCGTCGCGGGGTAGTGGCCTTGATGCCCGTGCCACGCCGGGTTATGCGATCTACGACGGATTCGTCCGCTATGCCCCTTGGCCTTGGTTGCGCATCGACCTCGGCATTGACAATGTGTTCGATCGAACGTACGCGGACCACCTCAATCGGGCCAACCAGGATCCGTTCGAACCGGATCCCATCCAGGTCAATGAGGCCGGTCGGGTGCTGTACGGACAGCTGACGGCCCAATTCTGACGACGACGGTTTGTTCAGCGCGCGAGGATGGCAAACTTGATCGATTGAGTAACGCGCGAGCGCCGATGAAGCGGGTATTGGTTGGGCAAAACGTCCCGGCGCTGCGAGTTTCGATCAGGTGAATGGTTGCAAACGTTTTTGCCGAAAAGTCGGCGGTATCCCTTCCCCCGCCAAGGAAGGGACGCGAGAACTTTTGAAAAGATTGCTACGTACCATCAATACGCTCGTCGGCTATCGCTGTATAGGGTGGCGGTCTGTCGTGTTGCCTGGTGGCGGATTGGCAAGCATGGACGGCGGTAGTGTCCAGCCGGGCGATTGCTTGGTGCCGCCCCGGGTCGACCAGAAGCTTTGGTTATTGAGAAGCCGCTTATGTCGCAAGAGCCGACCACCGAACACGCGGTGATGATGATACCGATCGATGAAATCGATGTTGCCTTGCATCGTCCCGTGCCGTTTGACCTTTATGACAGTCATGGCCATTTGGTGCTCGCCCGGGGCCATGCGATTCGGGATCAAGCGCATTTACAGAACTTGGTCAGAAATGGTCTGTATCGCCGGCGCCAGCACGTCCATCTGCCCAAGCGGCCCGACTCACCGATCTATCTCGTGGAGGATCTGAAAACGCGAGTTGGCGACACTTTGCGGGATCTGGCGATCCACAAGCCCGGTGTCTATACCAAGCGGGTGGCGCATTTGGTCGAAACGATACAAAACTTGGCTTATACACATCCCGATGCGGCCTTGGGGACGTTGTTGTATACGGCCGCGCAAACGCCATACACCACCAGCCATCCACTGCTCGTTGCCATCATTACCGCTTTGATTGGGCGGAGCAAGCGTTTTCGCCCCGATGTGCTCACGGCGGCAGTGACTGCGGGCTTGGTCAACAATGTGGGTATGTTGGCCCTGCAAGAAACCTTGGCCTATCAGTCGACACCACTGACCGAGCGCCAGGCGGCGATCATTCACGCCCACCCGGCCCGCAGTGCGAAATTGCTGTATGCGGCGGGTTTAACCGATCCGTTGCTGATTCTTTTTGTCATGCGACACCACGAGCGTGCGGATGGTACCGGCTACCCGGAGGGACTGAGCGGTGAGAAGATCCCGGACGCGGTGCAATTGCTGGGTCTGGTCGATACCTACGCCGCCTCGATTTTACCGCGAGCCCATCGTGACGGGATGCATGCCCAACAAGCGTTACGAACGATCTTTATGGATCGGGGGCAAAACGTCAACGCGGAACTCGCCGCCTACATGATTCGCGAACTCGGACCGTATCCGGTGGGCAGTCACGTCCAATTGCGCTGCGGTGAGATCGCGATTGTCACCCGCCGCAACGCGAAGGATACCATTCATCTGCAAGTCAAGAGTATTTTGTCGCCATCGGGCAAGCCCTACGGCGTGCCGATGGTCCGAGACGCGGTGACCGACCCGGATTATGCCATCTTGGGCTGCGTGGCGCCGCGGGAGATGTGTTTCGATCCGCAATAGCTGTTTCACGGCTGATTTGGCGATGACCGGCACGTGGTGTCTGGTCGACGGGTGGTCGGGTGTGTTGGTTCGTCGGTGAATCTAGGTCGCCGACCCTTTCTTGCGCGTGAGGCACTATACTTCAGGAACGGAAAGGACACCGAAGCCAACGTCGGCAAACGCGGCTGGCGCGTCGTTTCTACCGCTATCCAGCGAGGTGCAAGTGCAGATGCAGACGATCGTGGACGAGGCCGATGTGAGCGCGGTCAATATCTTCGGCAGACCTTTACAACCCTGCTCGTTGCGACCGCTGACCGGGTATTTTCGGGATGGTCGTTGTGCGATGGCGGCGTCTGACATCGGTGCCCATGTTGTGTGTGCACGGATGATCGAAGCGTTCCTCGAGTTTTCGCTAGCCGAAGGAAATGATCTGGTGACCCCGAAACCTCAGCATGGTTTCCCCGGCCTGAACCCGGGCGACGCCTGGTGCGTGTGTGTTCATCGTTGGCTGCAAGCCTACGAGGTGGGGGTGGCGCCGCCGATCGATTTGGCCGCGACCCATGCGCAGGCGTTGGCCGTGATTCCGCGCAACGTGTTGTTGGTATTTGGCCTGCATTAGGTCGGTTGGCCCCGGACAGGGTTCACGATGACATGACCGCACAGCAATCCACACCGCAAAGCACGCTCATCGACGCGCTGCTGGACCCGAGCTGCTATCCTCATCCCGTCGTAGCGATCGAGCGTATCGAGACGCATATTTCCACTGTCTTGCTGGCCGGTGACTATGTCTACAAAATCAAAAAGCCGGTTTCGTTTGATTTCTTGGATTTCTCGACGTTGGCCTTGCGTCGTTTTTATTGTGAGGAAGAGTTGCGTTTAAATCGGCGCTTGGCGCCAACATTGTACCTGGGCGTCATCCCCGTGACCGGAGACTGGTATCGGCCGCAAATCGACGGGACGGGAACGCCGCTTGAGTATGCCATCAAAATGCGTCGGTTCCGACAGACGGATCTACTGACGCAGCGCTTGTACAACGGCCAAGTGACAGCAGCACTGGTCGATCGGATCGGCTCCCATATCGCGCGCTTTCACCAGACGATCGCCTGTGCCGATGCGAAGGCGGACTTTGGCGAGCCAAGCCTGATTTTGCAAAAGATGCGCGATAATTTTGCGGTACTGACAACGATGCCGATCGAAACGGACGGTGCCAAGGTACTTGCAAACCTGCAGTCATGGACCGAGCAACAGTTCATCGATGTCGAGGATCAATTGTGGCAGCGCCGCCGCGACGGTTTTATCCGAGAATGTCACGGCGATCTGCACTTGGCTAACATGGCTTGGTTCGACGATGATCTGGTGATTTTCGACGGCATCGAGTTCAATCCCGAGCTGCGTTGGATCGATGTCATGAGCGAAATTGCTTTTGTTACCATGGATTTCGCCGATCGTGGTGCACCGCAGTTTGGCATGCGGCTGTTGAACCGGTATTTGGAAGCGACCGGGGACTATTTGGGGGTTGCCGTGCTGCGGCTGTATCAGCTGTATCGGGCGATGGTGCGTGCCAAAATCGCGTGGCTGCGCGCGCAGGAAATGGCGGCGACGATGGCAAACCCTGCCGCAGCATTCGCCGAATGCCGAGGCTATTTGCAACTGGGGGTACAGTTCATCC
>CAZWQC010000259.1:0-4536 GCA_964635785.1 uncultured Ectothiorhodospiraceae bacterium | reverse complement strand
GGCGGTGACAATGCCATCGCGTGACGCCGTGACGAGCTGGCTGGACTGACGTTGTACACTAGTGTCCATCTTGGTCAAACTCGCCAACGCTTCGGCTTCCTTGGCCCGCAGTTCCTTCACCTTGATCTTGGCGGACTCATACGCCGACCGGGATGCCAATCCTTGATCGAGCAAACGTTGCTGCCGTTCGAGGTTGAGCTGGGCTGTTTCCGTCGCGATCCGCGCCGCTTCATAGCGGCTCAGCATCGCAGCACGTTCGGCATTCAAACGCGAGATCAATTCCGGGTCGAGATCAAGGATCTCGACCAACGGTTCGCCCGCTTGCACCGTCTCGCCCTCGACGACATACCACCGTCCGACTCGGCCTTCCGTGAGGGCCGAAATCGGTTGTTGGCGATTGGCCGGATCGAGCGTAGTCACTTTGCCCGTTCCTGCCGCCATCTGCACCCACGGTACATAGGCTAACATCAAACCGGAACTCACGATCGCAACCAAGACCACGATGAACATGATGACCAGCGGTGCTGGCACGCGGATGCGTTGCATGGTCCGCGCGGCAGCGATATGTTCGTCCCGGGCAAAGTCGGCCAATTGGCGATATTCGATGGGATAATTCGGATACCTCATGCCATTGTCTCCGCCTGATCACGATAATGCGGAAGGCCTTCACTCAACCGCAGTGCATCTAAGCTGTCGTAGGACTGCTGCTCGGTCGAATGCACCGCCAGATACTGATCGAACAAGTCGATATCACGCCGGTTCGAGAAATACACCAACGTCGTATCGGCTAGTTCGCCGATGTACTCAAGAATCTGCTGCCGATGCCCCCGGGTCAAACTATCGATCAATGGTGTCAGTACCAAAATCTTCGGTTTCGTCAATAAAGCGAACGCAATCTTGATCTGCATGGTATCGGTCCAGTACAGCGGATAACCGTTTGCCAACAGAGGGGTATCCAAGCCATCGCTGAGCTGCTCCAGGGCAGCGCCGAATCCAACCCGAGTCAGGATCATCCGCATTTGGGTTCGCGACGCGTAGGGGTCGGCTAGGGCAAGGTAATCATGAATCGTACTTTCGAGAAGCAGCGGCGAATCAATCACGGCAATATCGTTGCGCAGTATCTGTGGCGAGATATCACCGATATCGTGCCCACCGAGCAACACCTCGCCGAAATCCGGTTCGCGGAAACGTTGCAGCCAATCCGTCAGCAATTTGATAATCACCGTATCTTCGGCAGCAACCAAAGTCGACGCGCCGTCCGGTATGGTCATGTTGAACACAAAGGACTTGTCTTGCATGGCTTGGCGAGCATTGCGCAATTCGAGGGAAGGTTTCCAATCGGTGATGGGCTGAGTGCGCCGGTACACTTGTTCTTCCAGGGGTAGGCGATAAAACGCCGAGAGCTTATCCATGGCAGCGCACACGTCGTAGTGCAATTCGAGATAATAGCCAAACCGGGACATGCTCGCGAATACGCCGGTGAGAATGAGTTCGGCCGCCACCAATTGACCCAGGGTCATCTCGCCACGTATGACCAGCCAACCAGCCAATGCCAATAGCGACACGCTACCCAACACGTACGCCGCTAAAAATCCGAGAGTTTGCGCAAAGGTATAGCGGAAATGCGCACGATGGGCTTGCAAGAAGGCGTCGTTCTGCCGTTCGGTTTCATCCAGCGCATAGCGAATCGCTCGTTCCGACTTGAAAAAGCTGTTGTTGCGGGCCAGTGTTTCCAGCCAATCCGCCACATCGTACTTGGCACTTGAGGAGGCAATCGCGGTACGTACCGCCGGTTTGTCCATCGCTCGCCAAATCACGATCACGGTGATCGCGTAGAGGATACTGAAGGCAAAGAAGAACGGATGATAGACCGTCACCACCATCAAACCCACGACACTTTGCAGCAACAAGGCACTCGCCACGGTTACCAATTGCGGCACGGCCGAACGGATGGTATGCACCTCGAAATACCGGTTGAGCAAGTCATCCCGGTCGACGTGTTCCAGCTTGGATAGATCGGCATACACCAATCGCATCGAGATCTCCGCCACGATGCGGGCAAACAAGCGCCGCTCGAACAAGTCCATGACGTAGATTTGCAAGGCGATGAACACGGCTGCGGACGTCAGCAACACGAACAAGATGAAACTCACGACTAACACTGCGTCGAGCAAGCCGGTGTTGGCTACACTCTCGACCAGGACTTGTACGGAGACCGGAATCGCCAGCGATAGCAACGCGATCGAGACGCCGTAGACCAACGCCACGAGTTTGAAGCGCAACTCCGGCAGTAATATGACGCCGGCGAGATTCCAAAAGCGGAAGGGATACGATGACGCAGCAGCCATGACCTGAACTATCCTTTAGCGATGATGAAGCAGCATGGTAATGAATCGTTTCATCAGTTTCCCTGGCCCCTCCCCCATGCGGAGAGGAGACGGACAATTTTGCTCCAAGCACTTTTGCAAACCTCGGTTCAATCCGAAACGACCTGACGCTTGCCGACAAACAAGATGTGCATGTTACACGCCACGACAACACACGACCAGTGGCCAACGCTTTCAAGCGTATCTAGCCATGGTGTTAGGCGGTCGGCCACCGCGACGGCAACATGAGCAACCAACGTGACCAACGACCGATGAAATTAGAAACTCTCGCCATTCACGGCGGCTATCGACCCGATCCCACCACGAAAGCGGTGGCCGTGCCGATCTACCAGACGACGTCTTATGCTTTCGACGATACCCAGCACGGCGCCGATTTGTTCGACCTAAAAGTCGAAGGCAACATCTACACGCGCATCATGAATCCGACCAATGCGGTGCTCGAACAACGCATTACCGCACTGGAAGGTGGCGTCGGCGGATTGGCTTTAGCCTCGGGAATGGCAGCGATCACCAATGCCGTGCTCACCATTGCCGCCGCTGGCGACAACATCGTCGCGACCAGTAGCTTATACGGTGGCACGTACAATCTCTTTGCCCATACCCTGCCCCAGTATGGTATTCGCGTGCATTTTGCCGATTACCAAGACTGCGACGGCATGGCCAAGTTCATCGATTCTCGAACCAAACTGGTGTTTTGCGAAAGCATCGGCAATCCTGCCGGAAACGTGGTCGACCTCGCCGCCATGGCCGCGATGGCTCATGCCCACGGTGTTCCCCTTGTCGTCGACAACACCGTGCCGACACCGTACCTGTTACGCCCGTTCGAGCACGGCGCCGATCTTGTCGTGCACTCTTTGACGAAATACCTGGGTGGCCACGGCACGAGCATCGGTGGCGCCATCGTCGATGGCGGCCGCTTCGACTGGGCCGAGCATGCCGATCGCTTCCCCACGTTGAACGAACCGGACAAATCCTATCACAACATCATTTATACCGAAGCGTTCGGCGCCGCCGCCTACATCGGCCGAGCGCGCGTCGTCCCGTTACGTAACATGGGCGCAGCATTGTCGCCGTTCAATGCGTTCCTGATCTTGCAAGGCGTCGAGACCCTCCCGGTACGCATGGATCGTATCTGCGCCAATGCGCTAGCCGTTGCCGAGTTTTTGCAGGCTCAGCCAAAAGTGAGCTGGGTCCGCTATGCCGGTTTGCCAAGCAGCCCGGAGTACCCGCTCGCACAAAAATACCTGGGCGGGCGGGCTTCGGGAATTCTCAGTTTTGGGATCAAGGGTGGGCGTGCCGCCGGGGCACGCTTTATCGACGCTTTACAACTCGTTGTCCGTCTCGTCAATATCGGCGATGCCAAGTCGCTGGCCTGCCATCCCGCAACCACAACCCATCGGCAATTGTCCGATGACGAGCTGAACAAAGCCGGCGTATCGGCGGATCTGGTCCGGCTGTCGATTGGATTGGAGCATATCGACGATTTACGCGCCGACATCGAACAAGCCCTTGCCGGGGCATAGCGCCTCGGTCATGGGCAGCAGCCATCACCGGCAGCGTCGGTGAGCCCCGCGCCGTGAGCACATGGCACCCTACCAAGACCGGATGGGCAATCACTTAACGACATCGACCGTCAAGATCGACCCCATCCGGCCGCTAGACCTGTTAGTCAAGCCGTGTTGGTACAGAGCCAGGACCACCGCCATGCATATCGTCAACAGCAATATCCAGTTCGCCAGCCAACACCGGCTGCAAACCGCAATGCGCGAACGCATCTCGCTTACCACGACAACAACCGATCCGGTCAATCCTGCCACTTCGCGGCAGCGTCTTGAGGACACCGCCAACGGCAGCAGCAAACCCACCGTCGCGCGATTGGCCACCGCCAACGTGATTGCAACTGCTCGAGAGTCCGCGCTCGCCTCGCTTGGCAAAAACACGCCCACACCGTCTGGCGCGAGCACAGCCACAGAATCCTCCGGCAGCGTCGCCACAGAACCGGCCACCCCCCGATTGCAGCTGCTCAAAACCATCATCGAGTACCTGACCGGCCGCAAAATCACACTAACGGCACATACCCAGCCAACCACTGCACCGTCCACCCAGAATTCGCTCCCCGCAGCACAACCAAACGCTCCGACCGCACCGC
>CAZWQC010000258.1:425-4543 GCA_964635785.1 uncultured Ectothiorhodospiraceae bacterium | reverse complement strand
CGAAATGGCGATACCCGTAGGGGCGACCCGCCGGTCGCCCCGACTACAGCGTAGCCGAAACGGTACGCATTGCGTACCCCACGATACTCATTTTATCGCCAGATTCCGACCGCCAGTCCGTTTCAAGCCTTGTTCCCATTGATGCAATCCATCGGGTTAGGCTATGATACGCGCAACGATCCGGATAACACATCCCCAGGTTCCCTCGTTGAGTCGTGGGCAAGTCACTTCAAGTAAAACACCAACCGTGCTGGCTGTGGCTTCGATATATCCGGTCTGTGGGTGTTGACAGGTGTTGTTGACAGTTGGTTGACATGGTAATTCAAAGGGATTGTCTGACCTTTTGAATCTGAGCGGTCGATAATCCGACATTACTCTAAAGCTAACAAAACCTCGCGATTAGGATGCTCGATACCTTCGCGAGGATGTAACCGTTCATCCCCCTTGCCTTATTAATAAGGGCCGATTCCGTAATAGGGGCGACCCGCCGGTCGCCCCGACAACGCCGGGGGAGATGAACGGTTACGATAGAGGGTGGCTCTGCGAATATTGGTGTGAATGGACAAATTAGGTTGCCAAATTAGATTGCTGAAACAGATGCTGTACCGTGCAAGGACTGGCAATGAATACAGGGCAAAAGATTTTTCTCTCTCTATCAAATGCTTTATGGACCAAAAAGCGCAAAAGCTATCCCCTTGCGGTATAGGTGGTAAGCATGAGTCGGTGATCCTTGTAAAAACTGACTCGACCCTTGGTCTCCATAATCACTTTGCCTCAAAGGTCAGGTTCACGATGAGCCGGTGCAAAAGTTAACTCATTTGATATTTAAAGAAGGGAGCGGCCAATGAATAATGGTTTTACTTTGCTGGAACTCGTTGTCACGATGGTCGTGGCAGCGATCCTCGCGGCCCTGGCGGGTCCGAGTATGTACGCAATGCTTCAGGATAATCGCCTGACTTCGCAAACCAACGATTTTGTCAGCGATTTCAAGCGTGGGCAAAATGAAGCCGTCAAGCGTTCGCGCACCATCACAATGTGCCCAATCGATCCCACAACGGACTTTCTAGAAAAGTGTACCGCCAGCGTCGTTGCCTCGGCAGACTGCGAAAATGCCTGTGACTTTGGCTCAAACGCATGGCAACACGGCTGGGTCATCTTTGTCAATAAACCGGATAGCACGGGTAGTACGGCGAACAAAAGCACCTCGAAGAACGATGAGATTCTCTGGATTCGTACTCCGATGCCGGATAGTTTCTCGTTTGCGGCGACAGGCGGTAAAGCCGATGATTACATCGAATTCTTTCCCAGCGGTCGCACGACAGCCGATACCCTGGTCCTCGAACTCTCGGCGACGCCCGAGCTTTCCGGACGTAAGATGAAGCGTTGTATGGTCATCCCCATCAGCGGACGTATCCGCTCTCTCAACCCTAATTATGACACGGACCCAGCTTGCACATGAAGACAAACCCCATCGCCAATGCTCGTTTACGTCTGACGCCATCGTTACAAGGGTTTACCCTCATCGAAGCCCTGATCACCGTCATCGTCCTTGGTGTCGGTCTTCTAGGCGTTGCTTGGCTGCAGTTCTACAGCCTGCGTTTTAATGCGGCCGCCCATGATTTAACCATCGCCACCACGCTGGCATCTGACATGCTTGACCGAATTCGTGCCAATCCCCAGGCGACCGCCGCACCGCCAGCGGCGTCACCGGACGCTTCGCGCATGTTGTATTTCCACGACATCAGCAACTGGGAAGCCTCGGCCGGCAAAGATTGCGGTACGGTGGCTTGTACCTGGCAGGAGCTTGCTGCTTACGATGTCGCCATGTTCCAGAGCAATGTCGCCGCGCAACTTGGTGTCGATGTCGACCCCGATCTCGCCGTCGACGATTTCAAAGGTGCGGTTGGCCTCGTTTGTCGGGATAACAAGCCCGACGAGCTGACCACGGGCGAAGCCATCGACGAGGAACGTACCGCCTACGACTGTGCTCAACCACCGGAAACCCGCGCCCTGGACACGGGCAAAATCTCGTGCGACCCGAACGGTGTTGCCTATGTCGTCAAAATCTGGTGGTGTGATCGCGAGACCAAGATGAGAAACAATGACGTCTCGCCGCTGCGTTACCTCGCCACTTCCTACATGATCACCAACTAGGATACTTTGGGAAACAGCATCATGCCAAACCATAAGCAGTGTGGTTTTACGCTCCCTGAGCTCATGATTGGCGCTTTGATCGGTCTCTTTCTGCTTGGCGGTGTGATTCAAGTCTTCACGGCCAACAAGCAAAGCAACCGGCTCATCGAAACCAGCTCCCGGCAACAGGAGAGTATTCGCTTCGCTTTTCAACACATGCGGCGCAACCTCGAATCGGCAGGTTTCGTCGGCCAACAGAGCACCCGCTTACCACCAATTGTCGTTCTGGCGACGACGCCACCGCAGATCATCATGGATGCCTCCACGACCTTTAACCAAACGGATACGCTGCACGGCGTCAAGTTTGGATCGGCTCAACCGCCGGAGAACGAACGCCCCTATAGCGTACCCAACGCAGCATTTACGACCAGCAAGTATGTGCCAATCGGCTCGGATGGCTTTGCTTTTTACCGTGTTATTCCCGGTGAAGGCGTCTGCCTCAATCGCAACGTCATCGATACCGGTGCGACCGTTATCGATGTGAGCATCGCCGAGCCAAACGACTACGGAACTGCGAATCATTACACGCAAGTTAAAGCACATGCCTCGGAAGCGGAGCTAGCACAGTTTTGCAACATCGACCCCGACAAGCCCCGGTATATTCTCGTGAATTCCGGCTCGAACGCCTTCGTGTTTCGTGGTTTGAATTATGGCGGTAGCGGTTTCGGCCTCGCCGGCGAAAACGACTTGAACCGACTCCCCTTCGACATCCCCGCGAGTAAAAATCAGGAATCGCTTGTCGAAGTCTACGATTTGACGGGGTCGATGTATTATGTGGCCTGCGAGACGGCGGGAGGACCAGATTGCAGCCTCTATTACGATCACGATATCGATGATGGCGGCAAGCCTGAGCCGTTCGTTCCAGGGGTCGTCGATATGCGCATTCGCTACGGCGTGGACACCGACACCGACGGTGTCCCAAATCAGTATTTTGAGGGCGATGCGTCCGAGCTGACCGTGTTGGGTAGGAGTGAGGATTTTCGCAATGTCGTTGCCTTGGAAATCGCCCTGCTGTTGGTGTCCGACAAAGATAACGTGGTTGACGCACCGCTGTCCTATGTCTTTCCGCCTTGGGCAACAACGGGTGCCACCACCGCGGCCGACCGCCGCATCAGAAAAGTGTACACCACCACCATCGTCTTACCAAACCGCGTTGACAGACTGAGTCAATAAACGAGCAAGGAGTTATACCACGATGCAACATCGCGCTGATTTGTTTTTTGAACCGCGATCTCGCGGCAACGTCCAGCAACGTGAACAGCGGGGGATTGCCCTTGCATTCGCGCTGGTTACGTTGCTCGCGCTGACCTTGATCGGCACCTCCGCCATGCGCACCACGACATTGCAAGAGAAAATGGCGGGTAACTACCAGGAAACGACCGCAGCCGGGCAGAACAGCGATGCCGGCGCACGCGCCGCTGAAGAGTTTCTGCACGATGTCTTTATCGATGTCTGTTTGTACGACCCAAGTGGCGGGCGCACGCCGAGCTATCCTTTTCGGGCGATTGAAGCCGAGTTCAAGAAGGCGTTTATGGATGGCGATAAGACCCAGAACTGCTACATGAGCAGCGTCAGCGATCCGAACGTCACCTTTACGCCGGCCGACACCGCCGGGCTGTGCGCCTTTCCAGAGGCCTGGGCGGATTGGGGCAACGACATTTGGCAAACGACATCAGACGAGAACCGCAAGTTTGAAGACGTCGCGTCACTTGCGGGTTTCAAATGGGAGGCCCAATCCCCAGAAGGCCGCCAACCGCAGTTTTTCGTGCGTTGGATGGGTAGAATGCCTTGCGACCCCTCCCAAGGCGAGGCGGTCCGCGTTGGCAGTCGTGATGACGACAAGCGCATGATGTTGTCGACCGCCGGAAAAGGTGGCTACGACGTCCAAGGCTACTACTATGAAATCGTGTCGCGGTATGGCGATT
>CAZWQC010000258.1:0-415 GCA_964635785.1 uncultured Ectothiorhodospiraceae bacterium | reverse complement strand
ATTTCGATGACACCGGTATCGAAGTGGCCGATGCCATCGTTAAATCTGTCTACGCTCATCCTGATTTGTTTTAATTCCATTGACTCAACCTTGCAAGGTCAACCATTATGGATCAGACGTTACACGTTGCCGTACCGACACCCGGCGCCGCCATCCGGCGACTGGGGCGATGCCTGTTGGTCGCTTGCGCATTCCTTGGCGCAAGCGCCTCGGCTGACATAGTCGCTCAGTCACCGCTATACCTCACCACCTCGGTCCCGCCGGTGGTGATGTTCGCGATGTCCAATGACGAGCAGTTGTTTAAGAAAGCCTACTCAAACTATTCCGACATTACCGGCGACGGCGAACTCGATATCGGTTGCCCCGTGGTCGGAAATTACTCCGCCGTTGACATGCACAAGGTCGACGGCTGGTA
>CAZWQC010000257.1:3393-4562 GCA_964635785.1 uncultured Ectothiorhodospiraceae bacterium | reverse complement strand
TCTTGCCGAGCAATCCGGCATCATAGGCCTCGTTCAACGCATTCTCACAGCGGCGATAGACCTCATCCATGAACTCACCACGCATGTAGTTGTACCCGACGGTTGCTCCAATGGCATAACACCCGATCGCCATCCCCTCGAGCAAGGCGTGTGGATTGAACCGCAGAATATCGCGATCTTTACAGGTTCCGGGCTCTGACTCATCCGAATTGCAAACCAAGTAGCTCTGACCGCTCGGGCTCTTCGGCATGAAACTCCACTTCAGCCCCGCGGGGAAACCAGCCCCACCCCGACCCCGCAGGTTCGCTTTCTTGACCTCCTCGATGATCTCCTCGCGACTGGTTCGCTCCGACAAGATTTTTTCCCATGCCGTATAGCCGCCGATCTTGCGGTAAGTCGCCAAAGACCAAGGTTCGTCGTATTTCAAGGTCGCAAAACAGACTTGATTGGCCACGGCTACACTCACTCCAAACCGTCAAGGATTTCATCGACTTTATCGATGGTCAGGTTTTCGTAATAAACATGATCGACCTGCATCGCCGGCGCACCCGCACACGCCGCCAAGCACTCCTCTTCCCGTTTCAGATAAACACGCCCATCCGGCGTACTTTCGCCGACGGAGATACCCAGCTTGGTCTCGATGTGCTTCAGGATGTCGTCACCACCCCGCAACATGCAGGAAATGTTCGTACAAACCGATATCGTATGCCGCCCAACCGGCTTTAACTCGAACATCGAATAGAACGAGCCGACCTCGTAAACGGCGATCGGCGGTAGATCGAGATAATCAGCCACAGCATCCATCGCTTCGGTCGATAAATAGCCATCTTCGTGCATCACCGCGCGCAGTGCCCCGAGCACCGCTGACCGCTTCTGATCAGCCGGGTAACGCTGCAACCAGGCATCAATTTGCTCGCGCACATGCGCTGAAATGACGGGATTTTTCACCTCTGTTCCCATTTACCGATCCACCTCTCCAAAGACGATATCTTGCGTCCCGATGATCGCCACGACATCGGCCAACATATGCCCCCGCGCCATCTCATCCAACGCCGACAAATGCGCAAATCCGGGCGCCCGCACTTTGACTCGGTAGGGCTTATTGCTACCATCGGAAATCAGATAGACACCGAACTCGCCTTTGGGATGTTCAACCGCCGCGTACGCCT
>CAZWQC010000257.1:0-3383 GCA_964635785.1 uncultured Ectothiorhodospiraceae bacterium | reverse complement strand
GCCCTCTGTGAACAACTTGAAGTGATGGATCAACGCTTCCATATCGCCTTTCATGGCCTCTCGCGGCGGTGGCGCAATTTTGTAATCGTCGATCATCACAGGTCCAGGATGATCCTTCAACCAAGAAACGCATTGCTTAATGATCTCATTGGATTGGCGCATTTCTGCCATGCGGACGAGGTAGCGATCGTAGCAATCGCCGTTGGTACCCACGGGCACCTTGAAGGCAATACGGTCATACACTTCATAGGGCTGCTTGGCCCGCAGATCCCACGCGACGCCGGAACCACGCAACATCGGTCCGGAGAAACCCAGCTGCATGGCACGTTCGGGTGACACCACCCCAATGCCTACCGTCCGCTGCTTCCAAATCCGATTATCCGTAAGCAATGTTTCGTATTCATCCACCCGCGCCGGGAAGCTCGTACAGAAATCTTCGATGAAATCCAATAGACTGCCGCTACGCGCCGCATTCATACGGGCCAAGTCACGCTCGTTACGCCAGCGCGACCCTTGGTATTTAGGCATGGTTGCCGGCAGATCCCGATAGACTCCGCCAGGACGATAGTAGGTCGCGTGTAAACGTGCCCCCGACACCGCCTCGTAACAATCCATCAAGGTTTCTCGTTCACGAAACGCGTACAAAAACACAGTCATCGCACCGATATCGATCGCATGGCCACCAAGCCATAACAAATGATTCAATATACGAGTGATTTCATCGAACAGCACACGAATATACTGGGCCCGCAGGGGCGGCTCGATACCGAGCAGTTTCTCCATGGCAAGCACATAACCGTGCTCGTTCGCCATCATTGAAACATAGTCCAACCGATCCATGTAACCGATGCTTTGGTTATATGGCTTGCTCTCCGCCAACTTCTCCGTTGCCCGATGCAGCAGCCCGATATGTGGATCGGCGCGCTGAATGACCTCGCCATCCATTTCCAAAACCAGCCGCAACACACCATGCGCCGCCGGGTGTTGGGGACCGAAATTGAGGGTAAAATTACGTATTTCCGGCATGTGACTGTCCTAGCCGTCGGCACGCACATAGCGATGATCGGCGCGCCGAACTTTGGGAACCAAGACCCGAGGCTCGATGGTGACGGGCTGATAAATGACACGCTCCTGCTCAGGGTCGTAACGCATTTCCACGTGTCCAACCAGCGGAAAATCTTTTCTGAACGGATGACCAACGAAACCATAATCAGTCAAGATCCGCCGCAGATCGGGATGCCCCTCGAACATGATGCCGAACAGATCAAACGCTTCACGCTCGAACCAATCCGCACTGCGCCAAACCCCGATAACCGATGGCACTCTGGGCGCAGCGTCGTTCGGGCACGGTACTTTCACGCGCAACCGCCAATTCTTGGCCAACGACAATAGCTGGTACGCGACCATAAACCGAGACCCGGCAATCGCTTTTTGCGAAGGGGATTCCTCGAAGCGAAACCGTGCAAAGGTTTCCGCCGCAACCCCGCGACTGAATCCCTCACTACTGCTCGCATCGGTCGACCATTCGGTGATCCCGTATTCGAGATAATCGACGCCGGCCAAGTCCATTAGCTGTTCGAACCGGAACTCCGCCGCGTTTTTTAACACCGCGCCGGCCTCCAACCAACGATGTGCTGGCACGGTGAGGGAAACTTCCCCATTCGCGATTTCTACCGTGTCAGCGAATTCATCGAACCGCAATTTCAACGAATCCGCCAAGCTCTCGATCGTTGCCATTCACATTCACCCAATGTCGGCAGACAGCCGTACGGCACACCTCACACAGTGGAGATCGGCCATCCAACCTGTTGTTATATTCGTCCCGCGCACCGCGTCCGAAGAACGCTAGTGACGCGCGATGGTATTGGTACGCTTGATCTTATTTTGCAGTTGAAGGATCCCGTAGACCAGCGCTTCCGCTGTCGGCGGGCAACCGGGGACGTAGATATCGACGGGTACGATCCGATCACAGCCCCTGACCACCGAGTAAGAATAGTGATAATACCCCCCGCCATTGGCGCAGGATCCCATCGATATGACCCACTTCGGATCGGCCATCTGATCATAAACCCGACGCAACGCAGGTGCCATTTTGTTACATAATGTCCCCGCCACGATCATCACATCGCACTGTCGCGGGCTTGGCCGAAACATCACACCGAAGCGGTCGAGGTCATACCGGGAAGCCGCGGCGTGCATCATTTCAACAGCACAGCAGGCTAAGCCGAACGTCACTGGCCAAAGCGAACCGGTTCGAGCCCAGTTAATCAATTGATCGGCTGTCGTGGTCGCCCAGCCCCGCTCAAAGACCCCTTCTACTCCCATTCCAACGCCCCTTTCTTCCACTCGTAAACAAACCCGACGACGAGGATAACCAAAAACACCGCCATTGCGATGAGCCCCGTCAAACCGATCGAGCCGAGCGATACCGCCCAAGGGAAAAGAAACGCGATTTCGAGATCAAAAATGATAAACAAGATCGCAACCAGATAAAAACGAACATCGAATTTCATGCGGGCATCTTCGAATGCCTCAAAGCCGCACTCGTACGCCGCGTTTTTGACGACCCCGGGTTTGCGCGGACCTAGCACCGACCCAATGGCCAGTGGAGCTGCACCTATCACCAACCCGACAATCACGAAAAAAAATATCGGCAAATAATTTTCTAACACGCTCAATCTCCAACGATTATCGCCTCTGCTCGAGCGACTGCAACGACCAACGCGACAACAGTGAATCAAGGGCCGCAAAAGAAATGGTGCCGAAGGCCGGACTCGAACCGGCACGGCTTGCGCCACCGCCCCCTCAAGACGGCGTGTCTACCAATTCCACCACTTCGGCATTCAAATCAAAACAGTGCGGTGTCACGTCATGAGCAAGGCCAGCCGCTACCCAACTGCGCCAGCGTCAACTACCCACCAGAACGACCGCCAACAATCCTCAGTCCGGCACATCCAGCGGTACACGCGCCGATTCAACCCCGCGACCTTCCCCTGCTGGAATGTCCTCTGGAATGACAGGAGGACGCTCTGCCTCACCTGGCAACGCCTCGTCGATCTCAACTCCCTGCCCCTGCAAGCGATCAACCACGCTATCTTCGGTTGGTCGGTGCACCACGATGTAGGCAAGTGACAGGCTGTTGATGAAGAACAACACAGCGAAAACGGTCGTCATCCGTGACAGAAAATTACCGGAACCCTGGGCACCGAAGACGGTTGCCGACGCGCCACTCCCAAACGCGGCACCGGCATCGGCCCCTTTCCCTTGTTGGATCAGCACCAGAACAATCAAACCGATGGCCACAAAAACTTGCAGAACCAAAAGGATACCGTACACCATCAGCGACTGCCGCCGGCTTTGACGATGGCAAGGAATTCTTCCGC
>CAZWQC010000256.1:473-4563 GCA_964635785.1 uncultured Ectothiorhodospiraceae bacterium | reverse complement strand
CGCCAGCATCCGGATTGGCGGCGCGCAGTGCGCGCAATGCGTCGGCTTGAAACGCCTCGTGGACGACGCAAGCACCCTGCCATAAGACCATGTTTGCCCCCGTTTGCCGCTGCACATAGTCGCCCAAGTAACGATCCGGAGCAAAGAGAATTGCTTTGCCTTGTGCGTGAAGATGAGCGATTAAATCGACTGCGATGCTCGAGGTCGCGACATAGTCGGCTTGGGACTTTACTGCGGCGCTGGTGTTGGCATAAACCACTACCGTACGCTCGGGATGGGCGGCGCGAAAGGTCGCGAATGCGTCGGCCGGGCAGCTTTGGTCCAACGAGCAGTCCGCTTGCAATGTCGGCATCAGTACGCGTTTGTCCGGGCTCAAAATTTTGGCTGTCTCGCCCATGAAACGCACGCCCGCCACCACCAATGTCGAGGCGCGGTGATCGCGGCCAAAACGCGCCATTTCCAACGAATCGGCAACGCATCCCCCGGTTTCATCGGCGAGTTGTTGGATGGCCTCGTCGGTATAATAATGAGCGATGAGCACCGCATCTTCGGCATCGAGTTGTCGTTTGATCTGCGCTATCGTTGCGACCGGGTCATCCGGGATGGCACTCGACTGTGCTCGGGCGAGGGATCGCGGCGAATGCGTCGGGGCGCGATCAATCCTCTCAGGTTGAGTTGCATTCATATCAGCTATCGCCGTGTTGCGGAAATCCGCGTCAATCGAACCGGTTGACCGTGGCAGGCAAGCGCTACCACGAATGATGCCCGGCCAACACCACCCATGATCCGTCGTTACATGAGCAACCGCTCCCCTCGCTTGGTGGCTAAGGGTTGAAGCTAACCGATCCCTTTTTCTCCCTTGGGCGGTCAAGGAGTAAAATAAAGTTGTGCAATGCTCGATAGTATTCATCACAAAACCGCCAAGGTACAACACCGATGGGCTATAGCAGAGCGTGGCGATGTGTCATCGCAGGCCATTGTGTTGTGTCGGCAACACCGGATAGAATCCCGCGCGATTGACGCCGCATGGCAGACGCATTAGCCTATGCGGCTCGCCGAACATGACGATGCCGGACGTCGATCGACGAAGACTCCCTTGTGCGCGAAGGCAGCTTGTCCTTGCGCTTGGCCTTGAACGAAACGGACAAAGATGACGACCCGCTATCCTACCGACCGCACACTATGTCTGCGTGTTCCCGCCATGCCTGCGCACACCAATGCTGGCGGCGATATTTTTGGCGGCTGGATCATGGCACAAATCGACATTGCTGGCAGCGTACCGGCGGTACAACGGGCGCGCGGCAATGTCGTGACGGTCGCGGTGAACCGTATGCGCTTTATCAAGCCGGTCCGGGCCGGGGACATGGTCAGCGTGTTCGCCGACGTGACAGCGGTGGGCCGCACCTCGATGACGGTGGACCTCGAGGTTTACGTCGAACGCCGGCCGGCGGCTCCGGAGATTATTCATGTCGCGGATGCCCAGCTCGTTTACGTTGCGGTCGACGAACAGGGGCGGCCGCGGCCAGTCGATGAGCCAGCGCAGTGAGGTAGCTATGCGCAGTGGGGGAGATCGGTCGGGGTGCCGGCCAGTGCGAAGGTGGTGGCGTCAATTCGGGCGTGGCGGGTTGCTTTTCTGCTTGTTGGGAACCGCGTGCGCGGTCCTGCCGAGTCCTGTGGTGGCTGCTGGGTTCGCTTTGATCGAGCAAAGCGTTAGTGGGCAAGGGCGGGCATTTGCCGGGGCCGCCGTGGTCGCCGACGATGCCAGTACGGTGTATTTCAACCCCGCCGGTCTAACCCGACTGGACGGCGCTGCGGTGCTTGCCGGAAGCCATCTGATTCTTCCCCGCGTCTTGTTCGACGATCAAGGGTCGATGACGGCGAACGGAACGCCGCTCGAGGGCGGCGAAGACAGTACTCGCGTCGGTGCGCTCGTGCCGAATCTCTACCTTGCCGCACCCCTGGGTCGTCGATGGGTTGCCGGGTTCGGTGTCAATGTGCCGTTCGGGTTGGTGACACATTACGACGACGACTGGGTTGGGCGTTATCATGCCGTAGAGTCCGATGTTCAAACCGTGAACCTCAATCCGGCGTTGGCTTGGCGTGTCAGCGATCAGCTTGCGGTCGGGGCTGGTTTCAACGCACAGTATATCGACGTTACGCTGACCAGTGCCGTGGACGTCGGTGGTGCTTGTGCGGCGCAGTTGCCGGTCTCGGCCTGCCGGACGCAGGGATTGGCTCCGCAACAAAGCGACGGATTCGCTGATATTCATGGTACCGACTGGGCCTTCGGGTTCAACGTCGGTGTGCTCTTTGAACCGCTTTCCAGCACCCGCGTCGGCTTGACCTACCGGTCATCCTTGCGTTATTCGGTGAACGGTTGGGCGGATTTTACCGTTCCGGTCGGTGCGGCTTTGTTGACCGAGGCGGGTGTTTTCGTCGATACCGCGATCGAGTCGGCCGTGACCTTACCCGACAGTGTGAGCCTTGCGTTTGCGCAAGCGGTCGGAGCGCGGATCACTGTGTTGGCCGGTGTTGATTGGACGGGTTGGCGGGATTTTGACGAATTGCGCATTCGCTATGCATCGGCACAACCGGATTCGGTCACGACGGAAAACTGGGAAAACGTGTACCGTTTTGCCCTGGGGGTTGACTGGCAGGTTCGACCCGGCTGGGTCTTGCGGACTGGGTTTGCCTATGATCAGACCCCGATCCCGGATGCCGCGCACCGGACGCCGCGTATTCCCGGCAACGATCGGCGTTGGTTTTCCGTCGGTTTGGGGTATCGGGGGCAGGGTGGTTTGCAGGTCGATTTCGGCTACTCCCATCTCGATGCGAAGACCACTGCGATCGATCACGTCTTCGAGTCCAGTATCCCGAGCCTCAGGCATCGTTTAACCGGGGAATTCACCGATGCGAATGTCGATATCGTGGCGCTCCAGTTGGGCTGGGCGTTCAACTAATCTGCTTGGCAACCTCGCCGAGCAGCGGCATCCGTGGTTGTTGTCGGGTGCCATCATCGTCCTGCTGCTTTGGCTTGTCGGCTGTGACGACGACCCGAGTACCGATCTGCAAGATCAGATCGAAGCGAGTCCGGCCAGTATCGCGTTCTTTCCGGTGTTCGATCCGGCCACTGGCCGCTTGCCGTTTCCAGCCGATGCGCTGTTTGCCGGCAGTCAGGACGGCACGTTGAACATCCCGGTCGAAGCCGGGGTTGCGGCAAGCGATCCACGTTTGGCGTTGAATGCGCTCGATGGGTTTTCCGCGATCGCGCCGATCACGATCGAACTGAGCGAACCGGCCGATCCCGCCAGCTTGTCTGGTGCGGTGCGGGTGTTTCGAGCGCAAACCGACCCCCTTACCAAAGCCGTCTTGTCTATCACTGCGGAACTGTCGCCGGTGAATGATTTCAGGCTTGGGTTAAGCGATTCCGGTCAACAGCTGCGTGTTGTGCCTCGTCATGCTTGGCTCGTACCCAGTGGGTATGTTGTTGTGGTGACCACGGCACTGCGTAGTGTCCTGGGCTATCCTGCAAGCCAGAGCTTTCATTACGGTCTTGTCTCGAGTCGAGAGGCATTGCTCAATGGCGACAATCGCAGTGCTTTTCCGGCGTTGAGCGATGCGCAAGCCATGGCGCTGGAGCCGTTGCGGCAAGCGACGGTTGCGATGGAAACGGCGTTGCTGGTGTTTACGGATACCTTGGCAGCAGAGGATATCGCAGTGGCGACGAGTTTCTCGACTCAAGCGCCGGGCCTCAGCCTTGCTGCGGTTTATCAACGCGTTCAAGCGGATGCGATTGCCGCGCTACAACTGACCGATAGTGTGTTGGACTCGCCGCTTGGCAGTGCCGATATTTATGTCGGTGAGATGACCGTACCTTATTATCTCGGTCGCCCCACCACCGCAGAACCCACGGCACCCTTGACTGCCGCCTGGGAGACCGCAATCGGTGGGGCGATCACGCGGTTTACCCCATTGCCGCGGGTGCGTTCGAGCCAGACCATCGCGGTGATGGCGAGTATTCCGAAAATGGCACGTCCACCACATGGCTGGCCAATGGTGATCTATCAACACGGCATCGAAGGAGACCGCG
>CAZWQC010000256.1:0-463 GCA_964635785.1 uncultured Ectothiorhodospiraceae bacterium | reverse complement strand
GTTGGCGTTGGCCGACCGCTTGGCGAGTGCCGGACTTGCGGCGATCGCCATCGATCTGCCCCTGCATGGCATCACGGGAAACGAGAATGATCTGCGGGCGCAGTTTTATGAACCGGAGCGGGAACGCCATTTCGATCTTGACTTGATGGTGAATGCGTCCAAGACGCCGGGCGCCGACGGGTTGATCGATCCGAGCGGAGCCCATTTTTTTAATTTCGAACAACTGGTCACCGCACGGGACAATCTTCGCCAAGCCGTGGCGGACTTGTTTGTTTTGCATCATGCGTTGGCGGGCTTGGATCTCGACGCGGACGCCAACCCCGACGTCGATCTCGACCGGGTGTATTTTCTCGGGCACTCCTTGGGTGCGATGGTTGGTTTCCCGTTCTTGGCGCACAGCACCGGAATCAATGCCGTTGTTCTCGGTATGCCGGGCGGTGCCATCGCCAAGGTACTGGATGGG
>CAZWQC010000255.1:0-4580 GCA_964635785.1 uncultured Ectothiorhodospiraceae bacterium | reverse complement strand
CCCGGCGGTGACGGCGCTATCCGCTGGGGCGTCCGATATGAGTGGTTGGTTGCTGCTGGGTTTGCCCGGCGCGGTCTATGCCGCTGGAGTCCAGCCGATCTGGATCGCGGTTGGGCTCACGGTTGGCGCGTTGCTCAATTGGTTGTTGGTGGCCAAGCGGTTGCGTGTGTATACCGCGATTGCCAACGACGCAATCACGGTGCCGGATTTTCTGCAGAATCGTTTTCCCGATCAGCGCAAGGCGCTGGCGATCGTGACCAGCTTGATCATTTTGCTGTTCTTTGTGTTCTATACCTCGGCGGGTCTGGTTGCTGGAGCGAAACTGTTTCAAGCGAGCTTCGGGTTCGATTACCACACGGCATTGTGGGTCGGTGGCGGTATCATCGTGGCGTACACGTTTCTTGGCGGATTCTTGGCCGTGTGTTGGACCGATTTCTTGCAAGGTCTGTTGATGTTGGCCGCCTTGTTGATCGTGCCAATGCTCGCTGTGCAGATGACCGGTGGTTGGGACGCGACTGTGGTTGTCGTCGCGCAGCTCGATCCTGCCTACAACGATCTATTCGGCGACCTCGGCGTATTCGGGATCGTCTCCTTGACAGCTTGGGGACTCGGCTATTTTGGCCAACCGCACATTCTTGTCCGCTTCATGGCCATTCGGGAGTCCAAGCAAATCGCGTCGGCTCGTTTGATCGGCATGAGTTGGATGATCCTCGCGCTGATCGGTGCCGTGTTGGTGGGTTATGTCGGGCTCGCCTATTTTTCGGCGAAACCACTGGGTGATGCAGAGCAGGTTTTCATCGAACTGGTCGGGCAACTGGCGCATCCTTGGTTGGCTGGTGTTTTACTTGCCGCGATTTTGGCGGCGGTGATGTCGACGATTGATTCGCAATTGTTGGTGGCTTCCAGTGCCTTGACCGAAGATATTTACAAGTCGCTGTTACGGCCGAGTGCAAAAGAACGGGAGTTGCTGTGGGTCGGGCGGGTTGCGGTGATTGGAATTTCTGTGCTGGCGCTGCTCATTGCTGCCGATCCCGAGGCACAAGTGCTCGGACTGGTGGCTTATGCCTGGGCTGGATTCGGTGCGGCGTTTGGCCCTGTGGTACTGTTCGCGTTGTTCTGGCGACGGATGACGGGTATGTCAGCGCTGGCTGGCATCGTTGTTGGCGCAGTCACGGTGGTCGTGTGGAAACAGTTGCACGGCAGTCTGTTTGAGCTATACGAAATTGTGCCAGGATTCATTCTGGCCGGACTGACGATCGTGTCGGTTAGCCTGTTTGGACAACCCAGTCGACAACTCACGGATACCTTCGATCGTGCAAAGGCGTCTTGGTCGTGAGCGTGGTGGGCGGGGAACTTATTGTCGCATTGAAGCCCGATCTAACGATCTTTTGGTTGGCTTTGGCTGAGGTTTTACAACACGATCGCTGATCATCCCAGAAGAGCTTGTTTTGGATTGGTTTTGGATTCTTCGTTGATCGCTTGTTCGCGATTGACCTGCCGGGTTTGCACAGCCGCTTATGCAGGTTAGATCGGCGCCTAACCGCTGTTTTGCGTTGGTTCGATTCGTAGGTGGAAATTGTGCCAAAAGGTTTTGCAGAGATTCTCACGCTGCTCTCCCTGCAGGGCAGGAATGCGAGAACTGATGGACGATCAATTGTTTTGCTCAAACTTTCCGCAACACTCAAATAGCGAGAACCTAGCAATGTGGCGAATGATGGTGTTTGGTTTCTTGTGGCTATCGATTGGGTCGGCGTCGGCTGCGCCGTTGAAAGGCACCGGTTTTGGTGAAACCGAAGTGATGGCTCGTAACGCGGCGCTGGCGGCTTTGGCAGAAGCTATGCAAGTACAGGTGGTCAGCGATTTTCAGCAGATCGCGCGAGTTGAAGGTGAACAGGGTCGTCAGGATGTCACGCATGTGATTCACACCCGCGCCGAATTGCCTATTCTCGGGGCGGAGATCACCGCCAACCGCAGCATGGATGTCTATTACGCGGTGGCCGAATTAAAACCAAGCCGCGCTTGCCGCGATTACCAACAGCGTCTGCAGGCATTGGCTGGCGAGATCGAGCAGGATTACGCAAACGCGCAACGGGCGGTCAAGGCCCGACAAGCCGCGCAAGAGAAAGAAGCCTTGACGCGGGTGTTCGGTCAGCTGGTCGAGTATGCCCGACATGCGAGCGTGCTGCATGCGTTGGCGAGTCGGGCCGAAGCGAATGAGGCGAATGCATGTGCCGTGTCTAGGCAGCTGGCGGTCCGCCGCGCCGAGGTCGAGGATCGACTCAATGCCTTGAGCCGTCAGGCGATGACCTTGGACGAGGCGGGGAGTCGGTTGGCGCAAGGTATCGCGGTACAGTCCATCTACGTGTATCCACCGGTACCTCTTGGGGGCCAAGAAATCACGCCGTTCGCCCGAGCGCTGCGAGACCATTTGCGCCGTCGCTTACCCGCGGTTGCTGACAGTGAGCAAGCCCGCTATCTGATGCGGGGGGAATACGAACTCCTGCGCGATGGCGCAGAAGGAGCCCATGTCAGCTATCGGGTGTTGGATCGCAACGGCGGTATTGTGCACACGCAAATCGCACGGCTGAATCCGGCTGCGTTTGCCGGATACGAGGCGAGACCGAGCGGGGTCGCGATCGACGCGTTGCTGCATGAAGGCGTGATGATCAGCCATGATTTGACCGTGGCTGTCACTACGAATAAAGGGCGCCGGGATCTGCTGTTCGAGGCCGGGGAAAGGTTGGAAATCTTGGTCAAGCTCAGTCGTCCCGGTTGGTTTTACTGCTTGGACTATATTGGTAACGAGCGGGTCTATCTGCTGGAACTCGAGGAACAAGCGCAAGGGGCGCATCGTTTCCTGCGTTATGTCGCGCCGGAGGAGGCTAACCGTTGGTTGAGTCTCGGTGAGTATCGTGTGGTCCCGCCGTTTGGTACCGAACGTTTGCAGGTCATTGGTAGCTTGGATGAGGTGGTCGATCGATTGCCGACCGTGCGCCCGGAACACAATGGCCAACTGTTCGCTGTCGTCACCGACGTTGCGCCACGAACGCTTGCGGCCTCGACTGCCATTGTCCAACAAGTGCGTGCCCTTGCCAAAATCAAGCCGACGCCAACGGCAACAACGGCCGCCAGTGATGTCAGTACGCCAACCGAGCGGACAGGGGAAGCCGTGTTGACGTTCACGACCATGCCGAAAGCGTCTGCTGTGACCGTCACCGGTCGCTAATACGATCCTTGGTGCCCAAAGCTGAGCATCATCGCTCGGCGTGGGGTGGGCAAGTTGCGGTTTTCTCCGAGTACTCGCACAGGTCGCAAATGATACAGTCGGCGCAATGGGGGCGACGGGCGGTGCAGACATAGCGGCCATGTAGGATCAGCCAGTGATGGGCATGACGGCGTTGGCCGGCGGGAGTGACTTGGACGAGCTTTTCCTCGACTGCGAGCGGGGTCTTTCCTGGCGCAAGCCCCGTGCGATTGGCGAGGCGGAAAATGTGCGTATCGACGGCGATGGTCGGTTGACCGAATGCCGTGTTGAGGATGACATTCGCGGTTTTGCGGCCGACGCCAGGCAAGGCTTCCAGTGCCTCGCGGGTGTCGGGAACCTCTCCGTCGTGCTTATCGATCAAGCGTTGACAGGTTGCGAGGATATTTTTCGCTTTGCTGTTGAACAGTCCAATTCGGCGGATGAAGTCGCGTAATCCCGTCTCGCCCAGGGCAAGGATGGCCTGGGGGGTGTTGGCGACGCGGTATAGATTTTCGGTTGCCTGATTGACGCTGACATCGGTTGCCTGGGCCGAGAGGATGACTGCAATCAACAACTCGAACGGACTGCTGTATCTCAATTCGGTTGCCGGCGTTGGATTCTGAGCTTGCAAGCGAGTGAAGATTTCGCGGCGTTTGGCGTTGTTCATGGCATGTTCTTGGGACCGTCGAACCAAATCATTGCGTTAATCCTCAAACCGAGCTTGGCCAGTCGAAAGGACAGCCTGATCGTTGTCATGCCTGACCCAGGTGCCGCGTAATTGGGTTTGCTGCAGGGCAGCGTAATGCCCATTTTGGGCCAACAATGCCTGGTGCGTGCCCGATTCGACGATACAGCCGTCGACGAGAACCAAAATGCAATCGGCTTCCTCGACCGTAGCGAGACGATGGGCAATGACCAATGTCGTGCGGTTGGCGGCCAAGCGGGCAATGGCTGCTTGAATAAAGCGTTCGGACGCGACGTCGAGCGAGGAAGTAGCCTCGTCGAGAATGAGAATGGGAGCGTCTTTGAGCAGGGCTCGAGCAATGGCCAGGCGTTGCCGTTGTCCACCGGAGAGTAGGACCCCGTTTTCGCCGATCATGGTATCCAGCCCGTCCGGGAGGCGTTCGATAAATTCCCGGGCGTGGGCGGCTTCTGCGGCAGCTAAGATGGCACTGTCGCCGAGTTGCTCGAGCTGTCCGTAAGCGATGTTATTGCGGATACTGTCGTTGAACAGGGTGACGTCTTGGCCGACATAAGCGATTTGCGCGCGCAGGTCGGCGAGGCGGTAGTCCCGGATATCGACGCCATCAAGCAAAATGGTGCAGGCACCGAGTTC
>CAZWQC010000254.1:0-4582 GCA_964635785.1 uncultured Ectothiorhodospiraceae bacterium | reverse complement strand
GGCCGGCGCCAAGAGCGGATCGTTGATCACGGCACGACTTGCGGGGGAGCAAGGCCGAGAGGTTTTCGCCGTACCGGGGTCGATTTACAACCCGATGGTCAAAGGTTGTCATCAACTGCTGCGCGACGGAGCCAAACTGGTGGAAACGGTCGAAGACATCATGGAAGAAATTTGCGTCCCCTGCATCAATGCCGTCTCCGCCATTGCCACACCGCCGCCAAAGCAAACCTCATTGACCTTGCCGAACACCGATACCCACGCAGAACTCAGACAACGATTATTGACGACCCTCGACACCGAGCCGAAGGATGTCGATGTCTTGATCGAACGAAGCGGATTGACCGCGGAAACGGTTTCCTCCATGCTCCTACTCCTGGAGCTGGAAGGGCAAGTCGAGGCATTGCCCGGCGGCCGCTATCAACGCCTTACGCGCGGATCGGTTTGACCCACTGACGCCACCAAAACAACCTGCGGGAAACGCGATGTGATCGGTCGCTGCAACACTTGCCGAGTCAACGCCAAAGCAAACTCGCCGAAAACCATTCGGGAGGCTGTTGCAATGCCGTCGGCGAGCCGCGCAGTGGAAGGGGTAAGATCGTGATGAACATCTTCAAAAAGCTGGAATTATCGCTATCTCGACACTGGGCCGGGAGCGACATCCCAAGCCTCGACCGACTCGCAACCGATTGTCGACACCATAAAGCGGGCGTCTACCCGCCGTGGGATCGGCCAGCGATTCCTTGTGGCGACCTCAATCCGAGACTGAACCATGAAAGAGAATGTCCTCGACGTTCTAATGTACTTGTTTGAGCACTATGCCGACGATGAAATCGACACGGACCCGGACCGTGATAGTCTCGAGCAAAGCCTGCTGGAGGCCGGTTTTCCGAATCGCGAGATCGAAAAAGCGTTTATGTGGCTGGAAACGCTTGTCGATGAGGATTTCGCGAACCGCCAAGGTGGCACATCTCATTCGATCCGTGTATACACGAGCGACGAGATTGACCGGTTGGACACGGAGAGTCGTGGCTTTCTACTATTTTTGGAGCAACGCGGCGTCTTGAGTCCGGCATTACGGGAAATGGTGATCGAACGGGTCATGGCATTGGATACCGACGACATCGATATCGACCAATTGAAATGGGTGGTCCTCATGGTGTTGTTCAATCATCCGGACCACGAAAACGACAATGGCTGGCTGGAGGACGTCGTGCGCGATTTCGAGGGTGCACCGCTGCACTGAGTGATAAGATCCGATGCAACCCGTCCGAACCGATCAACCAACGGCAACCCTCTCGCCCTGTCTTTGTATCAGTAACGATCCACCACGGCACGGCGTAGTGACGTGTGGTTGTCAAAATTCATCATACGAGCCAAGGGTAGCGCACCAGCCATGAGCGGCAACCTCGTCATCGTGGAGTCCCCCGCCAAAGCCAAGACTATCAAGAAATACTTGGGTCAGGATTTCTCCGTGCTCGCCTCGTATGGGCACGTTCGGGATCTGATTCCGAAGGAAGGCGCGGTCGTCCCGGAACAAGACTTCGCCATGAAGTACCAAATCATCGACCGGAGTCAGAAACACGTCGATGCCATCGCCCGTGCGCTCGGCAAGGCCGATGCCCTCTTTCTCGCGACTGACCCGGACCGCGAAGGCGAGGCCATCTCATGGCATTTGTACGAAGTGTTGCGCGAGCGCGGCGAGTTGGGCAGCAAGCCCGTGCATCGGGTGGTATTCCATGAAATCACGGAACGCGCCGTCAACGAGGCCATCGCCCATCCGCGTGGTCTGTCCATCGACTTGGTCAATGCGCAGCAAGCCCGCCGCGCCCTCGACTATCTCGTCGGCTTCAATCTCTCGCCGTTGCTGTGGAAGAAAATCCGCCGCGGATTGTCTGCCGGACGCGTCCAAAGTCCTGCCTTGCGTCTGATTGTCGAACGAGAGGAAGAAATCGAGCGCTTCGTTTCCCAAGAATACTGGACCATCGAAGCCGATACCCACAAAGCCGAACAAACGTTTACCGCCAAACTGACCACCCTGGACGGCAACAAACTCGATCAATTCGATATCCATTCGGCGGAATTGGCCGACCGAGCAGTTGCCACCTTAGCCGGCGCGGCGAATGGCGAACTACTGGTGCACTCGGTTGAAAAGAAACAACGCAAGCGCAACCCGGCCCCCCCTTTCATCACCTCGACCCTACAGCAAGAGGCCTCCCGCAAGCTCGGCTTCTCCGCACAGCGGACCATGCGTGTCGCTCAACAACTTTACGAAGGCATCGCCTTAGGCCAGGACGGACAGATCGGGTTGATCACGTATATGCGGACCGACTCGGTCAACCTGGCCCAGGAAGCGATTGCCGAACTGCGTGAACTGATCGCCGAGCGCTACGGAAACGACAACGTCCCCGACAAGCCGCGCGTCTACAAAACCCGCGCGAAAAACGCGCAAGAAGCACACGAGGCCATTCGACCGACCTCGGTCAAGCGTCTACCGGAAACGGTCAAAGCGGCCCTGTCGGAAGAACAGTTCAAACTCTACGACCTGATCTGGAAGCGCACCGTCGCCTGCCAGATGATTCATGCCACCTTGGACACGGTCGCCGTGGATTTGGCGGCCGGCAACCCCCAACATCTCTTTCGCGCGACCGGCTCCTCGATTCGCCATCCCGGGTTTATGTCCGTTTATCGGGAAGGTCAAGATGACAGACAGGAAGAAGACGACGAACGCCTTTTGCCAAATCTACAACCGGGCGAACTCGTCCCCCTCGACCGGCTTCGACCCGAGCAGCATTTTACCGAACCCCCGCCGCGGTACAGCGAAGCCACCCTGGTCCGGGTACTCGAAGAGTTCGGCATCGGCCGTCCATCGACGTATGCTTCGATCATCTCGACGTTGCAACAACGCGATTATGCCATTTTGGAAAGCCGGCGCTTCCACCCGACCGATGTTGGCCGTGTGGTCAATAAATTTCTGACCCAGCACTTCGACCGCTACGTTGACTATGATTTTACTGCCAAGCTCGAAGACGAACTAGACGATATTTCCCGCGGCGAAAAAGACTGGATCCCGGTTCTGGATGCCTTCTGGCAGCCATTTCGGGATCGAGTCGAAGAAAAAGCGACCTCAGTCAGTCGGGAGGAAGCGGTACAGCAGCGACTGCTCGGCACCGACCCCTCTAGCCAGCGGCCAGTTTCTGTGCGCATGGGCCGCTACGGACCGTTCGTTCAGATTGGCAACCGCGAAGATGAGGAAAAACCCCGCTTTGCCAGTCTCAAGCCCGGACAAAAAATGGATCTCATCACCCTCGAGGAGGGGTTGGAACTATTCAAACTGCCGCGTCAACTCGGCGAGACGCTCGAAGGCGAACCGGTCAGCACCAATATCGGTCGCTTTGGTCCGTACATTCGTTATGGTGACAAATTCGTTTCATTGCGAGATGACGACCCCTTGACCATCACCCCCGAACGCGCCCTGGAACTGATCGCCGAAAAGAAGAAAGCCGATGCCGAGCGAGTCATTCGCCAGTTTAGCGACAGCGATATCCAGATCCTCAAAGGACGGTATGGCCCCTACGTCACCAATGGCGACAAAAATGTCCGGGTGCCCAAAGGCACCGAGCCAACGGAGTTGACCCTTGCCGACTGTGAACGCATGATCGCCCAAGCCCCGGAGCGCAAGACGAGCACTAAGAAAACGACGCGCAAGAAAACAACCGCTGCGACAAGCGAGGAGTCAACAGCAAAAACCAGTAAAACGAAAACCACGCGAACCACTCGAAAATCCACGGCGGTCGATGGTACCGTCACCTCAATCGCCACGAAACGCCGCCCACGAAAGTCGACAAAAACCAGTGAGCCAGCGGCCGATGCGGGCAGCACTGCGATCATCGACAAAGCCGCTGCCGAAGCCCCGACGGAAACCAACAAACCCAAAGCGGATACCCCGCGAAAACGCTTGCCCCCAAAAAAGAACCTGGAAAAGAACCCGGAAAGCTGACCTCAGGCCTTGTGAAGGACCGATCATCTCGGACGCGAACTCCGGTTTAGCTTGCCTCGATACACCCTTTTGAACAAACGCGAGCCTTTGGCGAAGATCACTTTCGCTGGCGGCTTGTTAATAACGCGATAACACCGCGAATCTTCAACAACCCTATGGTTCTACAAGACGGTTTTGCACGACACATTTTCTAGTCTGCAGACGGATCGCTGACAGCAACCAACCGCTCGACTCACCACGACGAGCCAACTCGCCGGGTTCAAGCGACCATCAACTCTGCTATCATGGCGGATCTGTCGATTCTCCGGAGTTCTCGATGAGCACCAAGAAGTGGCTGCAAAGCCAAGCGAAGTCGGTGATCAGCCTAACCTACGGCGCAATCGCCCTCGGTTTTATCGGTACGGTGCTATTGATCGCCCAAGCCTGGTTGGTGGCGTCGGTACTTGCCCAGCTGCTAACCGAGCAGGCCAGCTTGGTCACGGTCATGCCCATGCTCTGGGGGCTATTGGGGATTTTCTCGGCACGCGCGGTGATCGCCTGGGCCAGTGAGCACGACCAGCCTTACAAGCTGGAGCTCATCGAGGG
>CAZWQC010000253.1:3424-4585 GCA_964635785.1 uncultured Ectothiorhodospiraceae bacterium | reverse complement strand
GTGAAGCCGCAGGCGTTGCGAATATCCACCATCCCACCCGTGTCGAGCCAAGTGGCAATGCGCGGGATGTCGCCTTGACCTGCCGCATTCAAAAGCGCAGTGATTTCCGCCTCACTCAGTGTCCGCTGACTTGGCTGACAGGCGACAATGAAGGCACATACACCAAGGATGAAAAGTTGATCAGGCAATGGTAACTTCATAACGGAATACTCCTTGAGACGGTCTAGACGTGGCCAACGCGACGATCAATGCATCGGGCCCGATCCGCGCACCCCGCTGCCACGCCAAATCAGATACACTGCAACGACAACAAGTTGCTGCCTGGCACACACCGGATGGTTTCGATCATCCAAACATGATTGAACCCAATGTCGAGATTGACCCAAACACTCTGGCCACCGCATCGTCACACGTTGACCTTCCTTCCACTTGGAGGCTGCAACGAAGTCGGGATGAACTTGTATCTCTATGGCTACGACGACCAATGGTTGATGGTCGATCTCGGCATTTCCTTCCGCGATTTCGGTTCGCCCGGCGGGCATATCATCATGCCCGACCCAGCGTTCATCACCACCCGCGCCGAGCATTTGCTCGCGCTGGTGTTGACCCATGGGCACGAAGATCACATTGGGGCCATCCCGAGCCTATGGTCCCGCCTGCGTTGCCCGATCTATGCCACTCCATTCACGGCGGAACTCGTGGCGCGCAAATTCAGTGATGTCGGCCAGGCGACCGAATCATTGATCTCGGTCAACAAAGGTGAACGGGTACAGCTTGGACCCTTCGATATCGAATGGTTACACGTAAACCACTCCATTGTCGATGCCGCCGCATTGGTGTTGCGCACGCCCGCCGGGACGGTATTCCATACCGGTGACTGGAAACTCGATCCTGATCCTCAAGTGGAAGCCCGTTATCGTGTCGGGGACTTCCAACGAGTCGGGCGGGAGGGCGTTCTCGCTGTGGTCGGTGACTCGACCAACGCGCCCACGCCTGGGCATTCCGGCTCGGAAGCGGCGGTCGCCACCCATCTACGTCAGGTCGTCGCGACCCAATCGCAGCGCATCATCGCCACGTGTTTTGCGAGCAACGTTGCGCGTCTGCGCAGTCTCGCCTTGGCGGCGCAAGCAACGGGACGTTACCTGAGCTTGGTTGGCCGGT
>CAZWQC010000253.1:1656-3414 GCA_964635785.1 uncultured Ectothiorhodospiraceae bacterium | reverse complement strand
TCTTGGCTGCGAAATTTCGCTGTTGCACGCCAGCTGGGCTACCTAAACGACATTCCCGACCCGATTCCAAGTGCCGATATCGGCTATCTACCGCCGCACGAGGTGTTGGTCGTCGTTACCGGTAGTCAGGGCGAGCCCAATGCCGCCCTCGACCGTATTGCCGACGATCGGCACTTCGACGTGCGCTTGGAATCGGGAGACACCGTCCTGTTCTCGGCGCGGACCATTCCCGGCAACGAACCCGCCGTGACAAGGCTGAAACATCGATTGCGCTTGCTCGGTGCTAACGTGATCGACTGGGAGTCCGATCCCAACGTCCATGTGGCCGGCCATGCCGCAGCCAATGAAATCGCTCAGCTCTACACGTGGTTACGGCCCACGATAGCCGTTCCGGTGCATGGCGAACCGGGGCAACGCGAGGCACACGCATGCATTGCCCGCGCTTGCGGAGTCCGGTATGTTGCGAATGTTCCCAACGGCCACCCGATCCAACTGGGACAAAACGGAATTCAGTACCTTCCGCCAGTACAGCACGGCGTCCTCGGGCTGACCGAACAGGGCCCGCAGCCACTGCTTGAGACCCTGACCACCCCAGTTATCATGAACGAGTTACCACAGGCGAACTGACGCAAGTTGCGCCCCGTATGCCACCGAACCGTTTCTCGTATCAAGCCGCGGAGGCCCCATGCACAATCAGGATTTGCATATTCACACCACTTACTCGACCGGCGATGCCGCCGTCGTTCCCGAACAGACCATCGCTCTTGTCGCCCGTGCTCGACACGCCCGCATTGTTGGCATCAGCGATCACTTCGAGTTTCTCGTCGACGGCGCGTTCGAGCACTACGCGGCGGACGTTCGCAAAGCCGGCCTCAAACTCGGTACGGAGGTCAACGGACACGAGTGGGTGGCACAGGCGATTCAGGCCGATTGCGATTATTATATTTTTCACTGCTACAATCGCGACGCGGATTACCAGTCGCTCGAAACACTGCTCGCCACCGAGAAACCGATCATCGTGGCCCACCCCAACGCGCTCGATACCGACCTTAACCGAGTCCCCCCGGATTGTTTGATCGAAATCAATAACCGCTACATCTGGCGCTGCGATTGGCACAAGTTTTATGGGCCCTTTTGCGATCGGTTTCGTTTTGTCCTGTCATCCGACGCACACCAGCCCAATTGGCTCGGTCAATCCATCGCCACCTGTGCTGCCAGAGAGCTCGGCATACACGAAACATTGCTATTTGCAGCGAATATCGATGCTTCGCCTGAGCCACAGCGATAGCCGACCGGTTATGCCCTAGTTCACGAAATACTCTCTCGCGAAAATGCAAGGGATGCTAGTATCAAGTTTCGCAGAAGTTTCTGCACAGAACGCGGTTGCGTCCCACCCCCGGCGCGGGCACCGGACGCAAGCCCTTAATAAAACAATTGATATTGAGCGATATCACCTCGCGTGATCCGGTTTGGTGTTCCCGTATTGGTACATACGGTGTGCGCATGCCAATCCGAAGGCCACTGACGCGCGCCTTCGACGGCATGCGGCATCGGGCGTAGCCAACGCGGACCGGGGTGTCTGCCACCATCATCTTCCCCGCAACGAGGAATGCTGACTATGACTGCCGCAATCGATTCTCCCGAGAGTTCGTCCGTCCGTGCCGTCAACGAAGTCAAGACCGGTGCGATTGCCGCTTGGCCGCGAGCGGGTCTGACCGATATCGGTCGCCGTCCGGTGTTCAGCTTGGGCTATGGGCT
>CAZWQC010000253.1:0-1646 GCA_964635785.1 uncultured Ectothiorhodospiraceae bacterium | reverse complement strand
AGCGTTTGCCTTGCTGATCCGCTATCCGCTTTTTGTTCTCGGTTACTTGACCGGTCTTTTGCTAGTTGGCTCGTTTCTCGCGACGGGGTTCTACGCAATCAGTCGAGCCAATGCCGAAGGCACTCAATTGTTTTTTTGGCAAGTGCTGACCGCCTGGCGTATCAACCCTTCCGGGTTTGGCCTGTTCGCGGTGTTGCTGGTGGTGATTTTGATCGCCTGGATTCGATTGACTTCGTTGATCGTCGCTCTGGAAATGGTCGGCTACTATCCCAGTTACGAGGCCGTATTCAACAGCATGCTAACCCCGGGCGGACTGGTTCTCGCCGCCGTACTGGGATTGACCGGCGCGGGATTAGCCACGGTTTGTTTCGTACTGAGTGTGGTCTCGTTACCGATGCTAGCCAGCGAGCGCATCAGTCCCATCGTCGCGGTACAGACCAGCGTGCAAGCGGTTCGTCAGAACATCCAACCGATGCTGGTTTGGGCCCTGACCATTGTCGCATTGATGATGATTGGGATCATGACGATCATTGGTTTGCTATTGGTGCTGCCACTACTCGGTCATGCAAGCTGGCATGCATACCGAGCATTGGTGCGCGACGCCGCTGGGTCAAGCCAGTGAGTTGACCGTGTCGATGGGGCCAGCCGAACGGCTCTCAAACCCAGTACCGTTGCAGCAAGGTCTCGGATGCCCGCCGATCGAGCAGAATCCGCTTGTACTCGTTTGGATCCTTGATATGGGTGATTTCCCCCGGGCGCGGGAAATGTTGGTCATAAAGTCGTGATAGCCAAAAGCGTAATGCCGCAGCGCGGAGCATGACCGGCCAGGCACCGCGTTCGATCTTGGTAAACAGACGCCGCGTGCCATATGCACGAAGCAGGGCCATGGTCTTATCCATATCGAGGCTGGCATCGGGTTGGGAGCACCAATCGTTGACGGTGACCGCAACATCGTAAAGCAGAATGTCGTTACACGCGTAGTAGAAATCGATGATACCGGTCAGATGATCGGCTTCGAACATCGCGTTGTCGCGAAACAGATCGGCATGAATGACCCCCCGAGGCAAGTCGGCAAAGCGATACAGCCCCTGAAAGCGCAGCTCCTCACGGAGGATATCCGCATCCGCCAAGGCCAACAAGGGCAATACCTGGGTGCTTATTTGGCGCCACCAGCGTGGGCCGCGATCGTTGCCGCGATGTCCTTGGAATCTGGCTCCGGCCAAATGCAGGCGCGCGAGCGCGTCACCGATCGCCGCGCATTGGGTTGAGTTGGGTGTATCGGGACTTTGTCCGTTCAAGCGTTGCACCAAGGCGGCGGGTTTGCCATTGAGGGCTTGTAGATACAAGCCATCGTGGGCCGCCAGCGGTTGTGGACTCGGTAGGCCGTGCTGCGCCAAATGCGCCATGAGGTCGAGAAAATACGTCAATTCGTGGACGGTGTTCTTTTCAAACAAGGTGAGAACCAAGCGTTCTTTCTCCGTGGTCACGAAGTAATTGGTATTCTCGATACCGGCACGAATGCCAGTGTGTTCCACCAGGTCAGCGACATCGTAGCGTTGTAAAAACGCCTGCAACTGCAGACGGCTCACGGGTGTGTAAACAGACATAACAGCACGATTAATTTGGCGGGCTCGTGGGAATGGTCA
>CAZWQC010000252.1:2631-4595 GCA_964635785.1 uncultured Ectothiorhodospiraceae bacterium | reverse complement strand
GTCGGCATACTGCCAACTCGGCACCCTCGACGTTGCTACAACCACCGTTGCATTAAAGTCTTTGTGCTGCATACCCTGTTCCAGAACTGATCGTCACCACGCGTTTAAGCGGACAACAACGATGATTTCAGTGCGACGGTCCGATTCGCGCACGATCCACTCGGCGCTCGTCGCTGTACCCCCCGAGCCCAAGCGCACCAGCAAACCAACCGAGTCAACGGCTCGCCCCCTCCGGCAAGACAACAAAGCGCCTCACTAAACGCCAACGATCGAGTCGTCTCAGCCTCATCGCATTGCCGGCAATGATTTGAGTATACGGTCATCCCTTAAGGCCGGATAGAATCCGTTGAGTTCAGGCAGCTCGAGGTAACCGGCCAGATAGTGAAAGGTCGGTGAGGACATCGCGCAAAAATCGAGATCGGCGAAAGTCGTCAGTCCCTGAAATACGACCAGCTCCGCAATCCGGGCGCAGCCGAAAATTAGGGTTTGTTCCACACGTGTGGCCGGTTCGGCGTAATCCACTGGCGTCACCATCACGTCGAGACTATGTGCGATGGCGGCAAGATTGTTTTCCGGTAAGCCCCATTCTCGTGCCAACAAGAACCCCAGCAAAGCCGAATTGGCGTTTAGTTCGTGTTGTTCCGCACGCGTTAGCGAAAACAAATCGAACGCGCGATTGTAATAATTGGCCCACCGCGGATTCAATGAGATCACTGCAAACTGACTCAAAAAGCTCAAGACGGCATTGGTGGCGATCAGATCGGCCCGCGGCTGTTCCAACCGTTGTGCCAACCGAAACGCCAGTTCGCCGGCGATGGTGCAGGACTGCCACAGCTGATGATACACTTCGCGAACTTTTGCATCCTGGGTTTTGAAGCTTTGCTCCAGCGCTACCCGCAATGCGATTGTCTTGACCATATTGTAGCCGAGGTAGACGACCGCATGATCGACCGATTCGATCGGGTCTTTCAGACCATAGAACGGTGAATTCACCGTCGACAAAATTCTCGCTGTGATTATGGAATCCCGTTTGACGCGATTGGCAAAATCACGTGGCGAATAATGATCGACATTCCCATCCTTGAGCAATTCCGGCAACAAACTCGGCGGACGGGGGATCTGCCGTGCCAGCGCGACAATAGAATAACGGTGGGCACGCGAGAGGTCCCACTCCCGAATCAAATGAAAATCCACCAGCAATGGCGGCAGTGGACCGTTCAGCTTGTCGCAACGGAACTTGCGTTCACCGATTCGCGAAGCCAACAGCGATTGCGCTGCATCCCGACTTGCCGTCTCGGCCACAGAATGGATCGGCCACCCCTTTCCACGTGCTTGCGCAAACCCATTCGCCGGTCTTGCCCGCTTGGGCTTACCCAATAACAGTACCAACGTGACCAACAGGAGTCCGATGATCACCAATGCACCGCCAATCAGCCATACTTGCATCGGCATGATCGCATTTACCCGACAGACCCAGAGGAAAGATGTTCGATAATCCGGAAACCCGCCACATAGGTACCGATAATCGAGCCCAGCGTACTGAACATAAATACGAGCAGAATCCGCGTCACGCGATTGCGCCACCAGCCCCGCAACGTTGTGGTATCCCGCCGCAAATGATCGAAATCCCCGACCGTCGGACGCCGTATGTAGGTTTCGATCGCTGCCGTTACCATCCCGGCACCGATGGTCGGATTCAGCGATGTCAACGGGGCGGCAACGAAGGCACCAAGCACGGTGACGGGATGCCCGACTGCCAGCGCAGCACCAAGCGCGCTCAGGCCACCGTTCAAGATAATCCACTCTGCGACCAACTGCCAGCCTAGCGCCGGGCTGCGGCTGAAACCGATCACAAAACCGCTGAGAATCAACGCCACGATCAACCACGGTAGCCAGCGCAGCCAGGGGCGTGGCGCAGGGGTTTGATCGAGGCGCGCGATGGTTGCTTCGGCGGAATCGTCGAA
>CAZWQC010000252.1:0-2621 GCA_964635785.1 uncultured Ectothiorhodospiraceae bacterium | reverse complement strand
CAACCACCGCGAGCACATGCTGATACGGATTCTCCTGCAAGGCTTGTTGCAACCGCGCTGCCATATACTGATCACGTTCGGCGATCAATGGTCGATACAGCGCTTGTGCGCGATTTGCGAATTGGACAAAGGTGCTTTCCAAAATGTCACCTTGCTTCAGTTGTTCGATCTCGGCTTCCGCAATCTCTTCGTGCGCGACGATGCTAGCCAGCAAGCCGGAAAACAGATACAACCGCTGCCACCACGGTACATTGCGATAGACCCGACGCAGTGTAATTCCCACTTCCCGGTCGATCAGGATCAGGGGCAAGCCGTACTTATCAGCCAGATCGATCGCCGCACGCATTTCCGCCGCCGGTTCGATATCGAATTGTTCGGCGAGGCGTTGCTGATAGGCGCCCAGGGCGAGTGTCGCCGTGATCATCGGAATTTGCCCTTGCCGAATGACTTGAAACAAATCCATATTCCGCAACGCGTCCGGTTCGGTGAGCTGCCGGTGACGACTGGCACAAAGTTCGACGGCAACGGCATCGAATCGCCCGGTGTCCAGCATGGTCCGTACCTGTTCGGCGCTTGCCCGCGAGACATGCGCGGTGCCAAGCAAGGTGATCTGCCGATCGTCGACGGCAAGGGTAATTTGCGGTTCGGTGAAATCCAATTGACTCATAGGTCCTTCACGTCAGGTTAGTTAAAGCCCGCAACCCTACCACAAGCGCCGACCGATTGGCGTATCAACGTTGCCACCAGTGCCACACTCGGGGTTTGATCAGGCGCACGAGGCCCACCAAAAGCAATACGGCACTCACCCAGCCAACCCCTTGCCACCAGGATGCCGTATGCCACGACGCCACCAAGCCCTGGGCCACTACCACGACAGTCGCCGCGATCGGCAATAGCCCCAAGGTCGTACCCAACACAAACGCTGGGAAACGCACCCGCGAAGCCCCGAACACCAGATTCACGACCAAAGCCGGCGCGACAGGAATCGCATGCAACCAAAACGCCACCACCCAGCCATGCGCGACCAAGCGGCGATCATGGTGCTCCAGCCAACCTTTCCCCCATCGCGCAGGTAGCCCATGACCGAGCATGTGACCCATGGCGTATAATAAGCACGCGCCACCAACGCCTCCCAGCCAAGCAACCAGGACCGCGACAAACGTCGGCAACAGCAACGCAACCGCAGCCGCCATCCACGTGTAGGGAATCGCCAAGACCTGACCGATCACGATAGCCACCAGCAGCAACAAGACCTGCCAGAAACCACCGCCTCGCGCTGCAAACCAGGCAATGATGCGCTCGCGGGTCGAGGCTTGCGCAAAACCCAACTCGATCCCAACCCATATCGCCAGGCCGAGGACAACCAACACGCTCAAGGCCAACCAAAGCCGCAACCGACGCACCGAACAATCACGCAAGACACATCACCTCACACGCGTCGATCACCACAAAACACACTGGTATCTGCGCCTTTACCAAACAGGGACGAACCGGCGTTCACCGTTAATATGCCGACCCGAGCGAACTAGTCCAACCCGACAACGTCCGCGCACAGTTTGCAGGTCAACCGATCGCAGCCGACCCGCCTGCACCCATCCCCCGTACGCAAACGCCAACCGATTGGCCTGTTGCAGCGGATCGACTAAACTCAGGGGCAGCCTACGCTGCGAGCAAAGCCGTGCCTCTCCTCACTCCACCCCATCCTACCTTTCTGGCCAACATCGCCAACACCGGTGCCGCTTGGCATTGGCCTGCATACACCGCCGCGTGGGGGAGACACCCGACAGCGGTGCCGCTTTTGCCGTCCGGCCACAGCCGACGCACATTCCGCCGTTTGCTCGCCGCCAGTTACATCGAGTGGCGCTATTATGCCATTCTCACCGAGACCTTTCACGGCATCGTCGGTCTGGCCTTGATCAACCCGCAAGGCTGCTTCGCCCGCGTTGCAGAGAGTGGATTATTGCTGATCATCACCGGTCTGCTCGATTGTCCGCGAACCGCTGCGGCTGTTTGCGCCCAAACCGAAGCGGAACGCCAGAGTTTTTGTTAGATGCACCGATTTCCCATGCAAAGCTGTCATGTCACCGGTGCCAGGCAATCCGACTTACTCGCCGAGGATCGACATGTCCGACTGAGTTTGCACCACAATGACACCGCGCAAGCCAACCTGCAAATCGCAACAGACACGGGCCTTGGCTTGCACATGAACCACGTCGGTCTAACGCAGCAAACACTGCCCGTCGTCACGGGCACGGATTGGCGACGGCTTCCAGGTGGTCATTGGATAGTCGCCTGCCCTTCCCCGGTCGCAATCACTTCCGGTGAACTAACGCTCACCCGACAATGGGCGATCGCGTTGCAGGCATCGCCCCACCTTCACCAGTGCACGAGTGAGCCCTGCCCTACACGCACAGCTGACATCCAGTGACTCCGTTTACGCTTGGCAAAACGGCAGTGGCTACTACGAACACAGCTTTGGTATACAGCCGCTACCTTTTCACGGCTGGGATTTCTTGTTTGCACCGGACGGTACCGATCACTCGGGGGTAGTCGTGCAAACCTACCCCAAAAGCCAACAATTGCGCTACGTCGAGGCTTGCTGGATGCAAGCGGATCGACCT
>CAZWQC010000251.1:0-4598 GCA_964635785.1 uncultured Ectothiorhodospiraceae bacterium | reverse complement strand
ATGATTACTCACGGACCGAGCGGGAGCGGGAAAACGACGTTGACAACGTCATTGGCTGCGGCGCTCGGTGCGGTTCGGCTGCGAGCCGATCTGGAGCGCAAGCGCATGGCCGGTGTGGGGCTGGATACGCATGCCTTTGCACCGCTACAACAGGGTTTGTATACGCCGACCATGACCTTGGCAACGTATCAGCAGCTCGCTCACTATACCGATACCCTGTTAACGGCTGGGTGGCCGGTGCTGGTCGATGCCAGTTTCCTTCACCCGCAGCACCGTCGCAGGTTCGCGGAACTGGCGGCGAGGCGCGGCGTGCCGTTCCTGATTTTGGATATTCAGACGCCGGCCGAGTTGCTTCGCCAACGTGTTCACGACCGACTGAGCGCCGGCGATGATGCCTCCGATGCCGATCAGGATGTGCTCGCTGCGCAGTTGGCCAGTGACCTCGCGTTGGCCGCTGACGAACCCTCTATCACGGTGGACGGTTCGCAACCTTGTATCGATCCGGCCGTCATTGGTCGGCGGGTGAACCTGCCGATCCTGTCGGTGACGTCGTCGCCATCAACCCCGTAAAAAACCGCAGGATTGTTCAATCGGGCGGCTACGTTTCGTGGTCATCTGGTCCATCCCAATGGGCAGCGGTATCTCCTGGCTGCTCCGGCTGACGCCGACTTGATATTGCGGTTGCTTAAGATCGATTGGCGATGGCGCTGCCGAGACTCGACACAACCGAGGATACAAACCGGCCAGATTGGGTACAATAACGGGGTATGGTGACCACGCGGTTGGGCTCAGGTGATTGTCTAACGCCTTTGCTTGATCTACCCGCTCAGATAATGCGTCAGAGGAATGTTTTATGCGTCGATTGACATTGTTGCTACTGTGTTATTTAGTACCCGCTTTGAGTGTTGCCGAAAAAGTTCCCTCGCTTGAGGAACTCTTTGCGCAGGGAAAGCCGATCAGCGCCTACCCGGCGCAGGTCTATCACAGCCAAGCCCAGGAACGCCAACACCCGCTGAGCGAGGGCATGGAATCCTGGCCCTACGCGCCCGACCGGGTCGCCCGCGGCGCTTTTCATGAATCAACCCAGTTTGCCAGCAAGGCATCGAGCCTGCTGGGTCGGGTCGATGAGCGGCGCAAGCTGCGGGTGATCGTCGAGATCAACCTTTCCTACAGCTTTGAGCCCTATCTTGCGCACTTGAGTTCGGCGAAGGCGCGTATCGCCAGTCAACGACTGCGTATCGCCACCGCCCAAGACACGATTATTGCGGCACTTGGCATCAGCGAAGCGGATGTCACGAATCGGTACGAATCCGTGCCTTTTCTGGGTCTAAAAATCGATGCGGCCGAGCTGTCCCGGCTTCTCGAACACGAGCTGGTTGCCGGCGTGAAGGAAGACCGGCTAGCGGAACCCGCGTTAATGGAAAGCGTGCCGCTGATTCGTGCGCCAGAGGCTGTCGCCGCTGGCTATGATGGAACCGGAACGGTCGTCGCGGTGCTTGATTCCGGTGTCGATAAGCATCACCCCTTTCTGCAGGGCAAAGTCGTTGCTGAGGCGTGTTTTTCCACGACCGACCCGGAATACAATGCGAAATCCCTCTGTCCCAATGGCAATAACATTCAGCTTGGACCGGATTCTGGAATGAATTGCGACATCAATATTTGCGAACACGGCACGATCGTGGCCGGGATTATCGCGGGCGAAAATTCGGAATTTTCGGGTGTTGCGAAAAGCGCCGGGATCATTTCCATACAAATTTACTCCGAGTTCGACGAGGCCTATTGTGGCGAAGGCAACGCGCCCTGCGCGAAGAATTTCGATGAGGACTTGGATGCAGGCCTTGCGCAAATCTACAATTGGCGAAACCAGTATCCGATCGTCGCCGCGAATGTGAGCCTCGGCAGCGGAGCGTATTCCGGCGAATGTGACGAAGAACGTCCGTCGACGAAAGCGCTGATCGATTTGCTCCGTGCGGCGAATATTACGACAGTGGTATCAGTGGGCAATAACGGCTATCTGGGGCACCTTACCGCGCCGGGTTGCCTCTCTAGCGCCATCCGTGTGAGCGCCACCTCGGACAGCAGCCAACCAGAGGAGGAATGCCGCTACCGAGCTGACGGGGTGACTGCCGTTGATGAGGTTTGGTGCAACGCTAATCTATCCCGCTCACTCGATTTGCTGGCGCCAGGTAGCGGGATTTTCGCGCCAGCGCCACAGGGTGAGTATGTCGTCGAGCACGGCACATCCGCAGCTGCCCCGCATGTCGCCGGCTGCTGGGCATTGATCAAGCAAGCCCACCCCGACGCCACTGTGGATGAAGTCAAAGCGGCGCTGATTAACAGCGGTATCCCCGTGACGGACTGGCGCGGCAGTCAGATTACCAAACCGCGCATCGATTGTCTGGGAGCGATCGAGTGGTTGAATCAGGACGAAACCCAGGAAATCGAGATCACGGGGAACGGAATTGTGATCAACAATGGTGAGGAAATATCGTTAACGACTAACCACACCGCGTTCGGTAAAGTAGCGGTCAATACCAGTGTTGCACGGACCTACACGGTTCGTAACAACGGGTTTGCTAACCTGATTCTGGGTAACCAAGCGGTCACGCTCGACGGGAATTGTACCGCTTTCGTGGTCACGGAACAGCCTGCCAGCGTCGTGCTGGCCGAGGAAGAAACCTCGTTTACCATACAGGCAACACCGACAGACATCGGTCCGATCGGGTGTAACGTTCAGGTCACCAGCAACGACAGCGATGAGCCTTTCTATCATTTTGCAATTAGTGCAGAAGGCAGTGCACAGTGGGTATTGTGCCAACAACCCGGTCTCGCGATACTCGATACTTTATCAAATCACTTGACTATCAACGAGCAGGGCACCATCGCTGATTTGAACGTGTCCATTGCGGCCAATCATACCTGGGTCGGCGACTTGAGCCTGGCGTTACGTCACGTTGACACTGATACGGTGATTACGCTGGTCGATCAGCCGGGCATTCCGGAAACCGACTACGGTTGCGAGTATGACAATATGGACGTCTTGCTTGACGATAAGGCGGCGGAATCCGTGGCGAACCGTTGCGATGCGACGCCACCGGCAGTGGCTGGGGTATTGATACCAGAAACACCACTGCGCACTCTGGTTGGCGAGAACATCAGCGGTGAATGGCGGCTGGAAATCACCGATCATTATCCCGGCGGTGATCACGGTATCCTCGACGAATGGTGTTTGTGGCCAGTGTTGATGCGTGTGCTTGATATCGATGGCAATGGAACAGTCGAAGCCAATACCGATGGAGTGACGCTACTGAAGTATTTGCTCGGCTTCCGCGGGCAGAACCTAACCGGCTCGATCGCGGGTGACGCTTGCCAGCGCTGCGATGGACCGGCCATCGAAGACTACCTCCAAGCCAATCTTGACGCCATGGATATCGATGGCAATGGCAAAACCGACGCATTAACCGATGGCATCCTGGTTATGCGGTATTTGACCGGCTACATGGGGGATGCACTGGTTGCGGGTGTTATTAGTACCGAAGATTGTGACCGTTGCACCGTGGCAACCATTCAGGCGTATTTAGCCCAGATCGATTGATCGATTGGGTTTTGCCGGACGCGGGACTGCCTATTGGTGGGCGTTGCGGGGGATACCATCGTCGTGTGGGTCGAGCGGTTTCGGTCCGGCGTTCGGGTGAAATTCGGTTCGCAGACGTCGTGCCGGGCTTGAAGCGCTTTCGGCATTTGTTGCTTGCGTCATGGGGCTGGCCGCAGCGCGGCGCGTCGGTCGTTAGGGTATTGCATCGCGTACCTTACGGTTCATAAAATGTCGTTACCTGTTTGCAACAAGGAGTCCCAACATGGCGCTCGCTCAAGAAGACATTGACTATATTAAAACCCAGCTCGGCGCATGGCTGGCTGAACAATCGCTCGCTAAACCGCCGTTGGTTTATGAGATTGAACTGCGTGAACGCATGGTGCGGGTCGAGGAAGAGTTAAAGCACCAACGCGAGTTGATGTTGCTGTTACAGCAACAAATGCGCGAAAGCTTCGAGCGGGTGGACAAGCGCTTCGAAGAGGTGGACAAGCGCTTCGAAGCCATGCAGACCAGCATGGATAAGCGGTTTGAGCAGATGGACAAGCGCTTTGAGCAGATGGACAAGCGCTTTGATGAGATGTTGAAGCGTCACGATCAGTATTTTCTGTGGCTGGTAGCGTTCATTGCGACTGGGGTTGGCTTAGTGGTTGCCGCACTCCGTTATATGTGATCAAAGCGTGGTAGCATCGTAGTGCGCACTGCGATGCTATTTTACCGGTACATAACAGAAACCGCCGAGGTTGAATCAGGCGTCGAGCCAATTCGTCAGCGACCGTGCCGTTAGCGAGGCCGCAAGGTCCGCGATGCGTACCCTTGCGACCCCTATTCCGAATTATGTGATCGTGCCCCTGCTCCGGCCTGGGCACACGTTCCGGGCCGCTCCCGGGCGGGATATGCGCCCGACTCGCGCATCGCGGGATAGGTTCCCCGGCGGGGGCGCTTTAACTCAATGACAGGAAGCCTGCCTGTGAGAACCAGGGGGGGAATATAATCAGGTTAATGC
>CAZWQC010000250.1:0-4599 GCA_964635785.1 uncultured Ectothiorhodospiraceae bacterium | reverse complement strand
CAACGGCGCGATGATCGCCTACGCGGGCATGATCCGTCTGCTCGCTGGCCAAACCGATAACCTCACGATCCAAGCGCGGGCCCGCTGGCCGATGCAATCATTGTGTTGAATCGTGCTTGACTGGCCGAACCAAATGAATGTATCGTCCGGTACGTCCCGCCGAAACGTACGGGAAATCATGAAATATCGACCGCAGGTGTCCGCCGATCATGTCGGCGGATGAAACGGGAAGCCGGTGAGAATCCGGCACTGCCCCCGCAACGGTAAACGCGTAGGTGCGATCCTGCATGCCACTGGGTGTCACCACACTTGGGAAGGCGATTGCCCCGCTTCTTTGCAACAAAGAAAATCGCGTGAGTCCGGAGACCGGCCTGACGGTTCTAAGTGGAATCTGTGTTGGCACAGGTTTCTGCCGGTTCGCGGTGGGCGATCCAGGCGACCCATCGACGCAACGCGCTCTGTCTTTGTGCCGTTTGGGTTAGTCCTGTCTCCCTTGACACGGTAGCACCCTGCTAACGCCGATTCGGTGTTAATTCGCCTCGTTGCGGTCATAGCGCCGCCTCGGGCCGTCGACGGGGTGTTCGATGCAACGACTGATCGCTATCGTTGTCGTGTTTTTCTCATCGACCGCGGTTGCCGTTGAAACGGTAACTCTCGGCACCATGATCGTCACCGATTCGTCCGCGCCGGAGCTGGACTGGCAGCTCGGGGACGTTCTACTAGACGAACAGACCGGCTTTACCTCCGTCATCACCCGTGACGCGTTCGCGGACAGGATCACCAGCCTCGCCGACGTCATTCAGGAAGAAAGCGGCGTCCAAGTTCGCCAAGCCGGCGGCCTCGGCGCCTTCGCCAGCGTCAGCGTTCGTGGCGCCAGTGCCCAGCAAGTCAATGTCTTTCTCGATGGCCTACCGCTGAACGCCGCCAACGGCGGAGCTGTCGATCTTGGCCGGATCGGTTTGGCCGATATCGGTCAAGTCGAAATCTATCGTGGCATTACGCCGATCCAACTGGCTCGCCCTGGCCTTGGTGGCGCCATCAACATTCGTACGCTGCGACCTGCACAAGATCACCGATCTCGTGTCGATCTCGGCTATGGTTCGTTCGATACCCGGCAAGCCAATACCATTCATCACCAGGTTTTCGGCCAAACCGATGTCGTCGCAACCTTGGGTTACTTAAGTAGTGACAACGATTTTCGCTTCGATAACGACAATGGCACCCCGCAAAACCCGTATGACGATCGCCGCGAACCCCGCCGTAACGCTGAGTTCGCCCAATGGCAAGGCCTAATCAAATTACGCCGTGACTGGACCCATCAACACAGTACTGACGCACTACTGCAACTATTTACTCAGCAGCAGGGACTACCGACCTGGAACAACGCCGCCGCCCCCTCCCATCTGACCACCGAGGCATTGAGCGCGCAAGTCCGTCAACAACAGCTCCGGCTCGGCCCGATCGACCTCGCCGAGCGGCTGTATACCCGCATCGAGCACGAAGTCTACAATGATCGTACCAACCAAATCGGTCTGGGCTTGCAGCACAACCGTTACTTGACCTGGCGCTACGGTGGCGAGGTCTACGGGGAGTGGCCAATCGACCGACATTTACTCACCGGCATCCTCCAACTCCAGAGGGAATCCTACCATGAGAACGATTTGGTCGGACCACCGCAGGATATCCATCGGCATCGCAGCAGCATCGTGACGGGTTTGCAATGGGCGTGGACGGTGGTACCGGAGCACATCCGCTTGGTTCCCGCGCTACGCTGGCAAGGCTATCGCGATGGCCCTGACGATCCGCAAGCCTGGCGTGGCCATCTCGACCTACAACTCGGTGCAAAAGTCAATCTACTGCCCAGTTTATCGTTGAAAAGCAATATCGCTCGCTACCATCGGGAACCGTCGTTATACGAGCTGTATGGCGATCGCGGCTTCGTTCTCGGCAACCCGGACTTAACCGCCGAACGCGGCACCAATTGGGATATCGGTTTAGAATGGTTCGCCGCCGAAAACCACTCAATCGGTCTACACTCGGTCCGCTGTATCGGCTTCCAAAACCGCATCACCGATTATATCGCCCGAGCCTACGACGCTCGGGGTATCGGCAGATCCGAAAACATTGGTGATGCCCGTCTGCGCGGCATCGAGTTTGGCGCAACCGCCCAGCTTCCCTTGGCCATCGTGCTACGAAGCAATGTCACCTGGCTGGCAACCAGCGATCGAAGCGACATTGCCGCATTCGCCGACAAACGCCTTCCTGGCATTTTCCAACGGAGCGGTTTTCTGCGGTTGCAGCGGCGGTTTGTCGATCTCACTGTGTTCTACGAATATCATCTGGAGCAAGATCTCTTCTATGATCGAGCCAACCTGCTTCGCGCCGATAATCGCACCGAACACAATGCTGGTATTCGTTACCTTCAACCCCGCTGGCACGCTGCCATCGAAGGGCGGAATTTAGGTAACGATAATTACGAAGCCTTCAACGGCTTTCCCACCCCTGGCCGCGCGTTCTACGGAACAATCGGCTTATCGTTCTGAACCAAACTGGAGCACTTTGATGAAACCATCGTTTGTTTGGGGATTACCCCGACTGAGCGCGTTGATGGCCATCGCTTTAATATTGTCAATGGGCTGTAGCGATGACAACGACGATTCCAGCAATCCAAGCAACCTGGACAATACCCAGGAACTTGCGCTGATCCCTACCGTCGCGCCCGATTACAGCAGTGGCGCGCACGCAGTGGTGCAAGCAACGGCGCCTTACCAAGCCCAAGCGGGACTCGCCCCAACGATCTCCGATATCAGCATTTCCACCGACGGCCGATTCTTCTATCGCATGGAGCGTTTACAAAGCGACAGCATCACCAAATTCGATGTCTTAGCACCGTCTGCCCCCATATGGCAATTCTCGACCATTGACAGTGCCGATCAGCAGGCCGGAGTTAACTCAGCAAATCCCTACGCACTGGTTCCGCTGGCCGACAACAAAGCGTACTTGATTCGTTATGGTGCCCACACGATCTGGATTGTCGACCCGAGCGTCACCCAACAAGGCGAACTCAAAAAGGGCACCCTAGATTTGTCGGCCTATGGCGACGCCGATGCAATCGCCGAGATGGTGACTGGCGTGATTGCCGAAGGCAAGCTGTTCGTTTTCATGCAACGCCTCGATCGAACATCCGGTTGGCAACCGGGTACCGCCTACACTGCCATTTTCGACACCCAAACAGACATCGAAATCGATACCGGCTCGGGCAACCCACTCGGTTTACCGGGTATCGCATTACCCGTGGAAAATCCAGCCAAAGTCCAATATCGGCCCGAGGAAAAGGCCATATACGTTGTTGGTACAGGCGGGTACGGTTCCCCACCCACCTATACCGGTGGTATTGCGCGCATTGATGTCGACTCTTTTGAGACGACCAAAATCGTCGCTGACGGCGACCTATTTGCCAACAGTAATCCAATGCAAATCACAGACTTTGCCATTTTGGATAACGACCAAGGTTATCTCGTCGGTTACCACGGTTATCAGGACAACAGCCTGTATCGCTTCAACCCAAGCACAGGCGAAGTACTGCCTGATCCTGTCGCTGGGCAACAACACGTCAACTTGCCTTCGATCGCAATCGACAGCCAACAACAGCTCTGGGTTGGGACGAGTTCCGGTGTTCTCGTGATCGATACGGCAACCGACGAGATCAAACAGGATGTCATTGATTTGGACGGTCTCACCCCGGCCAGTGTCGGCACCGGCATCAGCTTCTGCCAGGTACCACTCGACTAACCCGAGTGGCTGGCCACTCAGTTGCCCTTAATGACAGATCACGTCAGCTAAGGGCAACGACGGCGCACAGTCGGTGGGTGGATTTCCCGACCGAGCAGCGCGATCATTCCTTCCCGGGCGCCGTGCCGGGGTCCACTCGAGCACCCGAGCAGACTCATCCCGACCCCGTATCAGCAGCCGATACCCACGGTCCTTGCCTGCGGCAAGTCCGGTGTTAACCATGCGGCCCAATACGCACTCGCTTTGCGCCTTCGGCTGGCTGTGCCTGCGGTCGAACACGTGCGTGAGCTTCCCCAGCACATTACCCGATGGTTGGCAAGTCTCACCGGCCGGACAAACGCCGATACCCCGACGAGTCGTCGGCTGACAGGTTCTGATTGACTTTGCCGCATCCGTTCGCTATATACTCGCGTTTGGCTTGATCTGCGCAATCCTTTCTGCTCCGCAGCCGGCCTGTACCCGATATCCCGCCGTAACCGATTGACTAGAATGCGAGACTTAACCTCTATCCGAGGCATTTTATCATGCTTGATCAGACTATACCAACGTCGATTACCGCAGGTAGTCTAATTGCGAATCGCTTTCGCGTAACCAAGCTGTTGACGCCGAGATTACGTTATTGGCAATGCGAAGCAGAAGATACCCGTGCCGCCGAAGTCGGAAGCCTGTCGGGCCGTCTTATCCTACGAATTTCCAAACGGCGCATCGAGCAACCCGACCAAGCCGCGGCGTTGGAAACGCGAGCGAAAACGTGGCTCAACTTGCAGCACCCCAATCTCGGTCAAATCGTTGCCGTTGGGTTGCATG
>CAZWQC010000249.1:0-4608 GCA_964635785.1 uncultured Ectothiorhodospiraceae bacterium | reverse complement strand
CCCCCGCCATGCGCGAAGGCTCCGGCCTGGTTGGATTCGCCGAACGATACCCAGAAAGGTTTTTCGATGTCGGCATTGCCGAGCAACACGCTTTGACCTTGGCTGCTGGCATGGCCTGCGAAGGAATGCGTCCGGTCGTGGCCATCTACTCGACCTTTTTGCAGCGCGCCTACGACCAACTCGTCCATGACATTTGCATTCAAGACCTGCCGATCACCTTAGCCATCGATCGCGCCGGAGTGGTCGGACCCGACGGCGCCACCCATGCCGGAAGTCTCGATCTGAGCTTCATGCGTTGCATCCCGAACCTCGTCATCATGGCCCCAAGCAACGAGAACGAATGTCGGCAGATGCTTTACACCGCCCATGTCCATAACGGCCCGGCGGCAGTTCGCTACCCCCGCGGTACCGGTCCCGGCATGGCCATCGAAAGCCAAATGACAATACTTCCGCTAGGGCGTGGAGAGATTCTGCGGCACGGCCAGACCGTGGCTCTGCTCGTGTTCGGCAGCCTTACCGCGACTGCGAACGTCGTCGCCGAACGCTTGAATGCAACCGTGGTGAACATGCGGTTCATCAAACCGCTCGATACCAGCTTGCTCGACGAGCTCGCCATGACCCATCGCTTGTTTGTCACTATCGAGGACAACGTGATTGCCGGTGGCGCCGGTAGCGCCGTGAACGAATACCTAGCTCCACGGTCAGAAAAACCGGCCGTGATCAATTTGGGTTTGCCAGATCGCTTCCTTGAGCATGGCAGTCGAGACGAGTTGCTCGCGCAAGCCGGGTTGGATACCGACAGCATCTTACGCTCGACTCAAACGGCCTTGGCCGCGCTTGAAGCGAATTGAGTCCACCCGCCTCAGTGCGTTAACCGTCTGGTTGGAAATTCGCAATCGCTTGGGGTCTGGTCTATCGGGCTCTGTCGGCTACCCATTCGACGGCTCAGCCGTGAGTCGGGCGGCAAAAGCCGATAAGGTCTTGGTACAAAGGCAAAATCGGAACCGAGCAACAACATTTGGCAATGCAAGACAGGTTAAACAAAGGCAGAACGACGTCTGGCGTCTACACGCTTCGGGTCATCAACGAATTCGCCGCCGCGCACACGCTGGTGGGATACGACGGCCCTTGTCAACGCATGCACGGGCATAACTGGAAAGTTGAAACCGAACTACGGTCGCAACAGCTCGACGACATCGGTATGGCCATCGACTTCAAGACGATCAAATCCGAGGTGCGCCGTGTGATCGATGATCTCGATCATCGCTATCTAAACGAACTCGCACCGTTTGCCCGCATCAACCCAACTGCAGAAAACATTGCCGCCTACCTGTTCCGTGAACTCTCAGCGACATTGAATAACAGCCGCTGTCGGGTCAGCGCCGTCACCCTCTGGGAAACCGATCGCGCCTGTGTCCGTTACAGCGAATCAGGAGCACCCACCCCATGAGCCTTGCCGCGCCCAAACTCATCGACAGCATTCCGGACATTCAAAGCAGCCCGGACGCCCGGCAGATTCCCATCAACAAAGTCGGCATCAAGGACATTCGCCACCCGGTTCGCGTACGAGAACGCAACGGCGGCGAGCAGCATACCGTGGCGCAATTCAGCATGTACGTCAGTTTGCCCCAGGATTTCAAAGGCACGCACATGTCACGGTTTGTCAAAATCCTAAATCAGCACGAGCGGGAAATCACCGTGGAGTCCTTCCAAGAAATGCTGCACGAGATGGCGGAACGCTTGGACGCCCAAGCCGGCCACATCGAAATGTGCTTCCCCTACTTCATCAACAAATCGGCACCCGTCACCGGTGTCCAAAGTTTGGTCGACTACGAAGTCAGTTTTATCGGGGAAATCAAGGAGGGTCAGGCACAGACCTTGTTACGGGTGATCGTGCCGGTGACGAGCTTATGCCCATGCTCCAAGGAAATCTCGCGCTATGGCGCGCACAATCAACGCTCACATGTGACTTTGCAAGCTCGCTTGGATGGATTCGTCTGGATCGAGGAACTGATCGAATTGGTCGAAAACGAGGCATCCTGCGAGCTTTACGGTCTGCTCAAGCGCCCTGACGAACGCTATGTCACCGAAAAAGCCTACGACAACCCCAAATTCGTCGAAGACATGGTGCGTGACATCGCCGTGCGCCTGAACCGAGACCCCCGCATCACTGCCTACTCGGTTGCATCGGAAAACTTCGAGTCCATTCACAACCACTCTGCGTACGCCTATATCGAACACGACAAAGCGGTTGGATAAACGGATAAACCAAGACCGAATGACCTCCGAACTAATTCTTCGGACCACAACAGTCACGAACTGCACTGCTGTGGCCATCTTTCGTCGCTAACGATATCTTCGTTGATGCCTCGGCTGATCGGTCATAGTCCGCTTTCGCCGTCGACGCTACTCAGCATTGGGTTAGCGACACCAAGAACAACGAGATCATCGATCTCTGCCATGTCCCCAACAGGCAACGGAAATACGTCGAGCGACGTCTCGGCGTCATCGAGTCCGGCTGTAATCGGCTCAGGCATGGAATCGGAGACAATTTGCTCTGCCCCAAGAACAACATCGCCAACTTCGATCTTTATCTCGGCGGCGCCATCCCAAAACACGAGCTTTTGTGGTTCCAGTCTCGCGTCAAAACTAATCACCTCCCCATTCGACCCAGTCAATAAGACTTTTCCGACATCGTGGCTTATGGTGAAGCTGTCCGACGCTCCTTGTACGGAGATTGTGTTGTTGCCAACGCTACCTTGCAATTGGAGGGATGCACCAACGCCGACATGAATTTGCTGTCCACCTGAAGCATCAATGACCTGTGCTGAGGTTGCTGGTGCTATATACTGAGAGGGTGTCGCAGGCGTAAGGATTGCATACAGATTGGTTTCTAGCGGTGGTGGCTCCGTGGGACCCGGCACAATGACATCAATCGACGTCTCGGACGTATCGAGGTTTGTGTTGACAGGCTCCATGGCATTTTCCACCACAATTTGATCGTCGCCCAACAAAACATTCGATCCGCTAATCGTAATTTCGGCAAAGCCATCGGCAAACAGGAGTTTTCGGCTGCGTGGATGCATTTCAAAAACCAACGTTATGGCCGAGTTACAGCGCGACTCACCGACCGAAACAACGTCCAAAGACCGACCAAAACCCTCGCTCATGCCGTGAGGCCGATCAGCCATAGACTGGACTGTTCTTTGGAAGGATGCAGGCAGCGCTCATTGTATTTGACCGTCGACCACCGATCCCCCGTGTTGTTGCGGGAATTGCCTTTTCGGAAAACCTCACCGAGCCTCGCGCTGCGGTGATACGCAAACGCTCGTTTCTCGAGCACCGGGGCTCCGGTTACTTTTGCGAAAAATCACAACGATGCGTTCGCTCGCCCATCTCGGGTCGAGCAAAACCTCATCCCGCGGTTAAACGCGGCGGTTAGACTTTTTGTGCTTGAACGGATCGCTCCCTGCAGAACCCGTTCAGTTGATCGCTTATTGCGACCGTTCAACACAATGGTACGAGATGGTACACACCCACGCATTCTTGTCAACCTGCAAACACCGAGTTTCCGCAACCTTCGCGAATGCGGCGTATCCGGTTACCACAGCGCAGTAGTCATCGGCCCCTTGGACCGCTTCAGTTTTGGCCTCCTCGCGGGTGTTGCCATGACCTTGGACGGATTCCCCGCTAGCCGATAGCGGCAGCAGAATAATCGATAGCGCGATACGGCGCATTGCTGACCGAGTGGAAACTGCAATCGTTGGGCTCATCATGTTCTCCCGTTGGCATTACCATTTGTTAACAACGCGGACTGGCGCACCGACCGAAGACGATCGCCGCGCATTCTCAACCTGCGACGGCGTTGCATTGAGCCAACGCCTTTCGCAGCACATAAAAAAAAGCGTACCCTTGCGTGTACCCGCCAACACGGGCACACACGTTGCTCGAACACTGCGATGACACGTCATTTTCCACCACTCGCGCGCGCGTGCATGAACGATTGTCTGCTTAACCTTCTGGGCAAGCGGGGGGCAAATCGGATCCCGATCGATCCCTGCGCAATTCGCTTCAACGCGTTGTCAAAAGCGGTCGGTTCAGCCCTGCCCGTGTTACGCTAAGTCGTCACAACCACAACATTGCCGACAACCCTAACCCACCGTTACGTTGGATTAATGTATGACTGCTCGACTATCTGGTCCCGCGACCCTGGCTTTGCACCACTGCATCGCACTTATCGCATGGCTATGGTTGGCGCAAACAGTCCTTGCCGATACCGTCCCGATCACAACCACCCCCTTACACGACTTGGTTTTCATACCCGAGTATTCGGCACCAGCGGTTGTTGATGCCCGTAACGAAACGTTGCTCGATGCGGAAATCGCCGGCCGCGTCACAAACATTCTAGTACTAACGGGGACAATGGTCGAAACCGGTGAGGTCCTTGTGCGCATCGACTGTCGCGAATACGAGATCGAGCGCGACATCGTGCAGGCAGAACGTGCTGCGGCCGAAGCGCTGGTCACACTTGCGCTGGCACAGTTTAAGCGCGCGCAAAGCCTGGCTGCCGAACGGCAAGTCGCCGACGAGATACTCGAGCAGCGCCGG
>CAZWQC010000248.1:1755-4613 GCA_964635785.1 uncultured Ectothiorhodospiraceae bacterium | reverse complement strand
TGTCCGGTGGTGTGGGAGGGCTGACGGGCGCAATCCCGTCAGCCCGACCCGATCTTGCTTTGATCGCCCTGACCTTGCGACGCTGGCGTTGTGCCCATTGCCGCCGACCGGCCTGGGCAAGGCCTGCTGGGGGGGTGTCACGGAGGGCGTGTCCAAGGCCGAGGCCCTACGCCAGAGGCAGTTGGCCTTCTTGCGGGGCGAGCAGGCGTTGCCCGACGGGGATAATGGCGAACGTGGCATGGTAGTGAACTTCGTCGGGAAGCCAGGTAGACTACGCATTGCGCACCAAAATCCTCGCGAACTGACCCGCCGCAAAAAAGGTGTTTATACCCCAAGTAGATTAAGCGAGTTTCGTGAACATTCTATTGCAGAGAAGCAAAAGCGTGACTGAATGGCTTTTGGGGTCTCTCTGGTATGTTTTTTGCTTACGCTGCCTTTTGAAAACCGTTTAGCCTGGTACGTGATGCGTATCCTATGGAGCTGCATGGTGTTGTTGCTCTCGTTGCGCTGACCCGGCCGTACCTATCCGCCAATCGATCCAACTTGGCGTCGGTCTTGGCGAGTTGCTCTTCCGTTTTTGCTTGTGCCTCTAACAGCTTGGCCAGCAATGCCTTGATTTCGTCGTCGCTGATTTCGCGATTCTCGGTTTGATCGATGACTGAACGCATCAGCTATTCCGGGTCGATTCCCAGTGTGCGCAATTGTTGCGCGAATCGTTCGGCTTGCTGCTGCGCCTGGTCTGCCCTCTGCCGCTCTTGGTCTGCCCGTTGCCGCTCTTGTGCCACCATTTCTCGTGCCTGCCGGAGCTCCGGCAGAACGAAGTCGCTGTAGACCGCGTCGTCAAGCAAGGTTTTGAAGTCAGGGCGCTGAATCAGGTCGCGCTTACGCCAGCGAAATCCCGGCAAGACCGCCGACGCGATAACGCCTTGCGGATCAGCTTGTAGTAGACGATACCGGCCTGATGGGCCCATGCGGTAAAACCGACAATCGGCCAGCCGATACCCAAAGATGTAATACTCCGAGACTTGCCCTTGAGCATATTCCTGCCGCTTGGTGACGGTGTCACGGTGGGTATACTGCGGTTTGCTGTCGGATAAGGCTTCAATGCACAGGTCGTAGCAGCCGGGGTAGCTGCGGTCGGTGCCGGCAAATTGGTGGGGGTTGTCGTGTAGAATGACCGCGGTATCGGGACGCCGAATGACGGTCTTCGTCGCAAGTGAGAGCCGAAAGCCCATATCGACCGAAACAAGGGTCGCGATGGGATGGCTATCCAAGTAATGTGTCAACAGCTTTCGGAACCACATGAACACCAATGCCGTGCGCCAATCGGACACGCCTTTCTCCTCCAAGACGCCATTGTTCCACTCGTAGCTGACATCCGGCCATTCGTAGTAATAGGCCCAATAATCGGCTTCCGTCACCGGCATCCCGTCGTAAGGCGGCCGTGGCGACCCGGTTTGGTCCTGGACAGGCTGGGTCGGCCATGCGATTGTCTGAGGCATGATCGGTTTCCTTCGGGTGAGTACAGGCGACGACAGTCTAACAGTATCGGGAAGTGGTGGTGCAATGACAAGCCTGGCGCGACCGCTTCGGGTGCGACTCTCGACTGCGGGTCGATTCGGTGACAGGTTGGGGCGTTGACGCTTAAGTGGGGAAATCCTTTCCCTCGTGAAGATAGGTTGGCCTGGCGGCCCAACGAGCTTGCCGGTATCGACCTTGCGAACCTTTCGCCCCTAAAGTCGCGTGTCAGTTCCCACAACCACGCAATCGATTGGAACCATCGCGATACCTGCGTCCGTCACGTCGCGGACTGGTCCTTTGTCGCTAGCCATCGGCAATGGTAGGATTGCGCTTTCGAACATCGCCCGCGAGGGTTATGATCGAACCTCATGACAACGTATGCGTCGTTCGATCCCTTCGTTTAAGGCGCAGGGCTGCGCGATGCTGCTTCCTTCACAGGGTTAGGAAGGATCGTTGGTGTTTGCGACGATCGATCACACCCTGTGCCCTACTCACAAACGCTTCACTTTTTATTACGGTGGTGAACCATGCGCGGCTTGCTGTTTGTCTTGTTACTGACGGCTGGATGTCGTTCAGCTCCCCCATCCGTCCCATCAATTGCCGACTCACCCGAACCGGCGGCCACCCCGAACGAGCGACAGGAAACCATCCGGGTATTTGGCTATGCCGGTCTACCAAACGATCGTCTACTCAGTGCGAGCCAACGCCAGTATCTTGCCGAGCGCGCTGCGCAATTGGACGCATTGCGCAATCTCGCCGAACGCGTTGGTGAAGTGCAGATCCGAGGGGAAACGTCGGTGCAGGATCTTGCCGTAACCGCCGATCATTATCGCAGTTTCGTGCAAACCTATCTCCAAGGCGCGCGGGTTGTCGAGGTGTCGGCACTGGGCTTGCAAACGATTCAGGCAACGGTCGAGATCGAGTTGACCGAGGACTTTTTTGCCTGCTTGCGTGTTTGGCAACCTCAGTGTGCTCAGACGGACTCGGAATAGCGGTGCGGTGCGCGCCAACCGTATTTTGGCGAAGGCGAACGATCATGTTGCGAATGGTGTTCCTTGTATTCGGTTTGTCGTGGGCCACGGGTTTGGCGGCCGACCGCGTTACCAGTGAAGGCATGGCGCCGATCGTTGGTGGTGATCTTGCCCAAGCCCGAGAGGCGGCGGTCCAGGACGCTGTGCGTCGCGCGGCCGTCCGCGGGGGTGGTTTTTTACGCAGTGAAACGGCGGTCAACCAATCCGGCGTCGTGCTCGATCGAACCCGGCTGTTCACCACGGCCACCGTGCGGCAGGTCACGGTCGTGGACGAGCGTCAAGAGGGGGCGATGTACTGGGTCCGTG
>CAZWQC010000248.1:0-1745 GCA_964635785.1 uncultured Ectothiorhodospiraceae bacterium | reverse complement strand
TCCGTGCCGAGGTGTTGATCGCGCCCGGACAAGATTGCGGTGCGGCGATGCCTTATCGGCCGGAGGTTGCCGCCCTGATGTTTCCGCTGGTCAACCCACAACAACAACGGGTCGGTGAATGTTCCGGTTTCGAGTATGGCGTCGGGCCCGCCTTGGTCGAACGGATGGCCGCAGGTGGGGCCGCTATCCCAGTCGATGCCCGGCAACGTAGTCTGGCACCGCTACCAACGTACACACCGCCATCATCAACAAGTCTGGCGAGTCAATCTCTGCCGATTCACGAGATCGGACGTGAGCTTGGCGTACACTACCTGGTCAGCGGTGTGATTCACGATCTGGGTTTGCAACCGGCGATGGTTCCACTGTTGTCCTGGGTCTTTACGCGTCGTCGCTTCGAGATCGAGGTCACGCTGTACGATGCTGTGCTGGGCGATCGGCTGTTTACTCAACGCTACGCCGAGACGGCCGGCGGCCAAGTGCGCCCGGATGATAGCATCGAGTTCGGTAGTCAAGCGTTTTATCGTAATGCTTACGGCAAAGCCGTTGGCAAAGTGCTCGATGCGGCCAGTCTCGATCTGCTTTCCGTGTTAGCCTGCCGACCATTTTTGGCGCGGATCGAGCGCGTTGACGGCGAGCGCGCCATTATCCAAGCCGGTCGCGAAAACCGCCTGGCGCTAGGGGCGAGCCTGACCCTTTACCGTGCGACCGACAATGATGCCTCCATGCCCCGCTTGGAACTGTCCGCCCCGCTGGGCACGTTGATTGTCCAGCGACTCGGGCAGCGTGATGCGGTCGCCGTGACCGATCATGAATTGACCAATCCACCGCGAGCCGGCGACATCGTCGCGGGCTGGTAGCATCGCCAGAGGGTTTTCTGTGCAAATGAGGAAGACCATGACATGATCATCGTCAATATCGTTATCGGCCTTTGCTTGTCGCTCGCAGCGACCGGGATTGGTACCGCAGCCTCGCTCGAGCAACGCGTCACCACCCTAGAGCAACGCCAACAACAGCAACAGGAGGCCATCGAGTTGCTGCAATTACAGACAAAACGTGAAGCGCTGCGTCGACAGGGGCCTGTTCGCTCGAACGGGGTTACACCGTCCGGCGACCGGGTGTTGTTGCCGGCGTTCCCCTGGGCTGTGCCGCAAGGGGGCATCAGTTATCCGTGATCGGGGTTGCACAACCGGGTTCGGCCCCATGGTTGGTGATACGAATCGGCCAGAGGCGCCGGTGAATCCGATTGTGGGACTGTAGGAATAGCTTACCCGCCGTTTCGGGACGCTTTGGCGCGTGTCCGGCAAAGAGCGTTAGGGCGATCCATAGCGCGTCTCGGCCCATGGCCTCGAGGCGCGTCAATGGATTGGCGTCGCTTGTTAGAATCGCCGGCATATCGGTAATTGCCAAAGGTGCCAAGTCCCACAAGCCGGCGCGGTCACCTGGCCGATAGGCCTCTGCGTTCGCGTAAACTGGCAAGGTCGTGGAATGCCAGAAACGAATTTGCGGACGCAGCATCAAAGCTTGGCGATGACCGGCCAAAAAAAACACGGCATCGAAGTGTTCACTGGGTTGTGACGGCCGGTGTGCGGTGTCGATACCGGGAAGCTGCGCGAAAGCATCGGCAAAATGGGTGCCTTTGGCATCGAATCCGCCGCTACCTGCCCAACATCCGCCGAGGGCGAGCCAATGCTCGCGCAAGACATTGACCAAGCGCTGCCCCCAGGCATCGTTGGGAAACAGCGCGG
>CAZWQC010000247.1:0-4628 GCA_964635785.1 uncultured Ectothiorhodospiraceae bacterium | reverse complement strand
CGGATTGTCCGCGTTGTTATGCGCAGATCGACCGACGCAATCACCCGGCGCGGCTGTTGCATCCACTGAAACGCGTTGGCCCACGCGGCGAGGGCCGTTTCGCCGAGATTACCTGGGATGAGGCGTTGACGACCATCGCGGCTGCCTTGAACCGTACCAAAGTCGACCATGGCGCGCCGGCCGTCGCCTTTTTTGCGGGTTACACCAAGGAAGCGCGGCCGCAGTTACAGCGCCTTGCACATGCGTTCGGGTCGCCGAACTTTATGACCGAGAGCGGTTGTTGTTTTTCGGCGACGATGGTGGCGGAAAAGGTGACGTTCGGTTACAAAATCAAAACGACCTCGACCGTGGCTTCACCGAAAACCCGTTGTATTTTAGTATGGTCGACCAATCCGCGGGGATCGATTCCGCCATTCGACACTCATTCACATGCACAGCCCAAACCGGGTCGGCGGCTGATCGTCGTGGACCCGCGGCGCACTCCGCTGACCGAATTTGCCGATATTCATTTACAAATCCGTCCCGGCACGGATGGTGCGTTGGCACTCGGATTTCATCATATCATCTTTGCCAATGGTTGGCAGGATCAAGCATTTCTGGACCAATGGGCGAATGGCGTGGATCGCTTTCGCGAGTATGTTGCCGAGTTTCCACCGCAACGAGTGGCGGCGATTTGCGGTATCAATGCGAATGAGATCGAACAGGCGGCAAAGCTCTTTGCGACAACGTCTCCAGCGCAGATCACCTTGTCGCCCACCGCAACCGTGCAGCACAGCAACGGCTTCCAGAATCATCGCGCCGTGATTTTGCTATCGGCGGTGACGGGCAATCTGGATCGGGAAGGCGGCAACCGGTTCTTCAATGACAAGGTCACGCCGAAACCGATCGAAATGTTCGACCGTTGTGTCAACGAATTGCCACCGCGAGTCGGTGACGAGGTTTATCCCGTCTGGACTCGGTATTGGCCCGCCGCCCAGAGCATGTTATTGCCGAACTGCATCCTTGAGGGAAGACCCCAGCGAATCCGGAGTGTACTCGCGATGGGGATCAATACGGCGATGTGGCCGAACGCGAAACGCATGCAAAAAGCATTGGCCTCGCTGGATTTCTTTGCGGCCACCGACTTTTTCCACAATCCGGCGACGTTACAAGCAGACATCGTGTTACCGGCAGCGACCAACCTGGAACGGCCGGCGTTGATCGCTTATCCAGGGTGCGCCTATCAAGGTGAGTTGCGCTATCGCCATGCGGTTGTGGCACCCAAGGGTGAAGCGCGTCCCGACGCCGAGATATTCTTGGCGCTCGGTGTCCGTTTAGGTATGGCCGAACAGTTTTGGCATGGCCAGCTGGCGGCATCCTGGGCGGAAGCGGCCGAAGGTATTCCGGAGGATATCCGTGCTGAGGTAATGACCAACCCGGACGGCGTGACCGTCTATGCAAAAGCCATCGAGGATTTGGTTGATCACGGGTTCATGGACGCAGACCGCTTATATCGATTGCGGGGTTTCGCGACGCGCAGCGGTAAAGTCGAGTTCGATAGTAGCGAACTGATGGAAGCGGGTCACGACGGGTTACCGATATACCGAGAACCCGCGGAGAGCCCGTTGGCAACCCCGGAATTACTTGTCGAGTATCCGTTGGTGCTGACCAGTGGGGCGCGCACGAAGTTCGACACCCATTCTCAGCATCAGTATATCGAGCGGATGCGCCGTGCCATTCCGAACCCGCTGGTGGAGATTCACCCCGACGATGCGAATCGCCGCGGCATTGTCGACGGGCAATGGGTCTTTGTGCGATCACCGCGAGGCCGGGTACGGTTTGTGGCAAAAGTCACGGTTGACGTGAAAGTCGGTGTGGTGCACTGTGCTCACGGCTGGAACAGCGCCAATGTCAATGAACTCACCGACGACCAGCACCTGGACCCGATCAGTGGTTTTCCGCCATTCAAGTCGTCCTTGTGCCAGGTCGAGGTGAATTGAATCGAGGCGCACAACGATCTCGCCGGGCTAAACGAGATCGTTGGCTGCTCCCAGCGCGTTATTGCTGTGATTGCAGATGATGAAGCAAGGAGCTGTATTCCTTGATGGTCTCGTTGTAGGCTGCCATGAGCTCGTCGATTTTCGGATCGACTTCACGCATCGCGGCCATGTGATTTTCACGCCAAGCACTCATGGCCTGCTGAATCGCCGGTTTCTGCATGGCTTCGCGTTGCGCTTGCATCACCGCGCGGCGTTCCTCTTGCCAGGTCAGTTTTGCTTGGTCGCGCATCTCTGGCGATAAGGCGTCGTTGTACGCGTCGGCTTGGAGGCTGTCCAAGCGCTGTTGTTTTTCCTCCAAGTCCATACCGTCGGCTTCGATGGCTGCGCGAATGCGATCATTGAGTGCACGGTGTTCGTCGACCAGCGCGGGTTGATTCGCTTTCGCCTGGGTTTCGATCGCGTTGATTTGATCGCGCAACGTACTTAAACGTTGGCGAGTGGCGTCGATCGCGGTGGCGGTCTGGGGTTGCTCGGGCTCGGTGCTGCTTGCTTCGGGGCTTGTTGTGTCCGGTTCGCCGGCGACGATGGCCGCCATTGGCTGACACAGCATTAAGATCAATAGCATTCGAAAGACACGAGGCAATATTGACATAGCAAAGTCCTGATGGAGGTTGATTGTTGATGTTGCACTGACTTGCCGGAATGCACTAGCGTTGCCAACACATCATCACCATAGCAGGCTGGGGGGCTGTGTTGTCAACCATGGGCTGGGGGCTGGGTTGTTGGGGAAGCTGGGTTGCCAAATCGGGCGGCTGCTTGACACCAGCGTTTTGCTCTAGGGTTACCGTAACCGATGTCGTCACCATGCCTTGCCACCTCGGTAACAACTGTGATCGTCAGTTCGAATCTCGGTAAGGCGAGCGACACGTCTTGGGTGCTCTTTGTCAAAAAGGTAAAATCAGCGCTTGCAAAGAAATCGAGAAACGCTGCGATGTCGATGACTCAACCTGCCTCGTTCAAGCGCCATATCGGATACGCCGTACGCCAGGCCAGCTGGCTTGTGCTCATCTTGTTCGCACCGATCGCTTTCGGCGATTCGGCCTGGCTACGGGTGGTTCCGTCTGCCGATGGGGTGCCCATCGCGTTTAATATCCACGGGACCGGCGAACCTGTGTTGGTTTTGGTCCACGGATGGAGTTGCGATGCGCGGTATTGGCAGCGCCAAGTTCCCGTGTTGGCCAACCAGTACACGGTGGTGACACTCGATCTGGCCGGCCATGGCCACTCTGGATTGGCACGGCAACGCTATACGATGGCAACCTTCGGTCAAGATGTGAATGCCGTTGTTTCGGCTATTGGTGCTGCGAAGGTCGTTCTGATCGGCCACTCGATGGGGGGCGCCGTGATTGCCGAGGCGGCGCGACAAATGCCGGAACGGGTGGTGGGGTTGATTGGTGTCGACACGCTAGAAAACATCGAGTATGCGATGACCGCAGCAGAGCATCAGGCATTTGTTGCTCAGTTTGCGACCGATTTCCCGGCACAGACTCGGCAATTCGTCGAACAGATGATTGCGGCCGATGTCGATCCGGCCTTGCGGGATTGGATACTTGCGGACATGAGCGCGGCGCCGCCGGAGGTTGGCCTGAGTGCTTTGCGGGAACTGTCGTCGCAATACGTCTCCGGTGAGGCCGCGGCGATCTTTCAGGCCATTCCACGGCCGGTGATCTCCATCAATGGCAGCTTGTGGCCGATCGACTATGCCGGCAATCGGCGACATATGCACAGTTACGAGGCGATTGTGCTTGAGGGCGCGGGGCATTTTTTGATGCTGGCCCGGGCAGAGGAATTCAATCGCGCGTTGCTGGATGTCTTGACCGATCTGGTGGCGAAACCTGGCGCAGATTCGGCGCCCTAGCCTTAGGATGCGCGGTTGTGACCATCGATAGAACCAATCAACCACACAGCGACCGGTGCATGCGCTGCGGTTGGGTGAAAGACAACGACCTGTATCGCGCCTATCACGACAAAGAATGGGGTGTGCCGGTACATGATGACCGCACGCACTTCGAAATGCTGATCTTGGAAGGCGCGCAAGCCGGACTTAGTTGGGAAACGGTGCTAAGAAAACGGCCGGCCTATCGGCAGGCATTTCACGATTTCGATGTCGAACGGGTTGCTGCGATGAGCGATACGGAACTGGAATGGCAGTTGCAACATTCCGGGATCATCCGCAATCGCCGCAAAGTGTTTGCCGCGCGGCAAAATGCCGCTGTTTTTCTCACGATCTGTGCGGCTTTCGGCAGTTTTGATGCCTATATCTGGCGCTTTGTCGGAGGAAAACCCCTTGATGGCCAACGGCAAACAGCGACAGCGGTTCCGGCGACAAGTCCACAGAGCGAAGCACTGTCAAAAGATCTGAAGAAACGCGGAATGGCCTTCGTCGGCCCGACCATCATCTATGCTCATATGCAAGCCACGGGGCTGGTGAACGACCATTTGGTTTCGTGTTTTCGGTATCCCGAAGTGAAAGCGCTGTAAGCATCATCAAGTCCCTTGACCGCACCGGTGCGACCGTCCCTAGGATTCGACCAACACGGCTGTCCGCCGGTGTTTCTTCGCCCCACGTACCCGCACGGCTTCTTCTAA
>CAZWQC010000246.1:2188-4639 GCA_964635785.1 uncultured Ectothiorhodospiraceae bacterium | reverse complement strand
GCGGTTGGCAGGGCGGTTGGCGCGGATTTCGTCGTGGTGGGTATGGCCCGTGTGGATCATAGCGAGGTTGCAGCCCCCAGTGCTCAAGAAGTACCTCGGAGTATTGTCATGCTGACCGTAAAAGTGATTCAGCCGACGGATGGTAGTGTGCTGGCAATGACCGCGAAGAACCGCGGTTTTACCAGTGTTCAGAACCGTTCCAGTGTACTTGCCCGCGAGCAAGCCATGCGCGATGTCGCCCAGTTGGCCGCAAAAGCCCTTTACGAAACATTGCCGAAGCGACTAAGTTCAACCTCAGCTCCGACACCGCCTGCCGCGTCAACCGCGGTGTCACGCCGTCGTAGTTTAAGTATTAAGCTGCAAAAGGTGTCTACACAGCAAGCGGAGCAAATTGAGCAGTCCTTAAAAACCATGCCCGATATCCAACAAGTCATGCGCTTGGTCAGCTGGGATGCCGATACGGTTTCATTCGTGGTTGAGACAGAACTGGTCGATTCTGCGGAGAATACATTAGTCACGCGGTTGCAGCGTCAGATGCGGGGTTTACGTGTTCTGGATAAAGAGACTGGCGAGATTCGGCTTGGCTACTGATCGAATCGCGTTGACGACGTCAATAGGAATGGTGATTGACAGTGACACTCAACTGGCCGAGCCTGTGCTTGGAAGCCTCCGGCAGCGAGCGGTGTGCTCGTGCAGCACTTCAGAACTGCGTTTCGGTCTTTTCAGGACTTCTGAGGTCAAGCGACGCGCAATCAATACGTTCTAGTGGACCATCGTAGCAGCGAACCGCTCGCTCCAACACCAACGTTACCATGCTGGGCGGCTTTTGTTCAGGCGACTCAGAGCCTGTTGAGAGAATTTGCCGGTTTGGAGCAGCGGGTGGTATTGTGCGGATTAGCCTTGCTGGTTCTGATTATGCAGTGTTTCCCGGCGAAAGGGGAGAACACGGACAGCCTGCCGTTGCGTTTGGATCTTCGCACTTACCTCGAACGCGTCTTGCGCGACAGCAACACGGCCAAGGAAATAGAAGAGAATCTCGCGATTCAATCCTGGGATCGTAAGCTTGCTCAAGCGCAATTCAATACGCGGATCGTGCCACTGGCCGATGTTGGGGCGAGCGAGGGTACCGGAACACAGACGCTTGGTATTAAAGCGAGTCAAAAAATCCCGTTTGGTACCGAGATCAGCACCGGATTGGAGTTCAACCGGCAAACCTCAAATCAATACGTTCTACAGAATAGCCATACAGGTCGAGCTTATATTCAATTAACCCAAAGTTTGTTGCAAAGATTCGGCTGGCGTTACAATCGCGCACCGCTGACGCTGGTTGAATGGCAGCAACAAAAAACCGCGTTAACCGCGGCAAGGGAACGACAGGCATTACTGTATACCGCGATGGCGGAGTTTTATCAGACTGTACTGGCCGAGCGAGCTTTCGATGCAGCGCAACTCGATGGGAAACAGGCGCAAGCCTCGGCAGATCGGTCATTACTGCGTTGGCAACAAGGACAAATCGACGAAACAACCTACTGGGAGGCTGAGTTGCAGCGACAGCAGGCCGATTATACTCGCAAGGAACGTGAGCGCGATGTATCGCGCCATCGGGATATCCTGGCGACGCGGCTCGCGCTGTCGACCAAGCGCTCGGTGGAACCGATTCAATCGCTCGAACTTCTGATTCCAGTCATTCCAGAGGATTGGCAGGCCGAGTTGTTTGCCTACCGGCTCGATTGGCAACAATATCAAATCGATCTTGAAATCCAACGTCTTCGCGTTTTCCAGGCACGACGTGATAGGCTCCCGGATATCTCATTGAACATGCGTGTGGCCCAAGAAGGGCGTGGGGACTCTTTTAGTGCGGCAAGACGCTTGGATGAAACCGACTGGTCAATTCAATTACGGTTGGAATCGAGCCTTGAGCGTACCCATGAACAAGCGCGGTTGGCCCGAGAGAACCTCACCCGCACGCAGTTGTTGCGGCAGGGCACGGCCATGCGGCGGCGTATCGAACGCGAGGTTGCCGACGCGTTTGCGGAGTTTGCCGCAGGCACGCAGCAACGGCAACTCGCCGCATTGAAGTGGCAAACTGCGCAACGAGAACTCGCGGTGACTAAACTGCAAGTTGAGCGTGGCCTTAAGGATGACATGGCCATGAGGGCTGCGGAAAAGCGCGTATTTATGGCGGAAACCGAGGTTGTCAAGCAACTCATCGACGCCAATCTTGCAGCGGTCAATCTCGGTCAAGCCTTGGGTGTTTTGGACTGGGCCTGGTTTGAAAGCACGATGGCTGAGTCCGCGGGCAAACGGACGGCCGCCGAACAAGCGATACGACCATGATTGACCGGCTGATAGGGCGACTATTCGGCAATCTTGTTGGTGTTGGACTGGTCATGGTGACTCTGTTCGCTGGTGCCACCGGCTGGATGCTGTTCGCCGGCAACCGCGCTGACG
>CAZWQC010000246.1:0-2178 GCA_964635785.1 uncultured Ectothiorhodospiraceae bacterium | reverse complement strand
CTGAACGGGTAGAAGTGACGGTTGCTCGCCGCAGTTTTAGCCTAACCCTGGCAGAACGAGGCTACATCGCGCCGGCACGGGTTGTCCCGATCAAATCGAAAATCGCCAGCAATCGCGGTCAAATCATTTGGTTGGCCGACGAAGGTATTGCTGTCAACCAAGGCCTGATCGTCGCACGCTTCGATCCGCAGCCTTTTTTGGACAAACTCAACCAGGCCGAACAAGAACTCGCTGATGCGCGCGCGCAACTTATTGCGGCGAAGCATGCGTTGGCGTTGCAGGCAGCTGAAGAACAGGCGCAGATCAAAGCCGCGGAACGACAACTGGCGCTTGCCAAGCTCAAAGCGCAGGATCGCGAGCAAGGCAGTGCGCTGTTGACTACCCGTCAATACGAACAGCGCGTCGCCCAAGCCGAACGCAAACTCGCGCAAGCCGAACAAGCACAGACCGATCTGGTGGCGATTGCAACCCGGGGACACGGACCGAAACGGGAACTCGAAAAAGCCCGCGACCATGTGCAAACAGCGCAAGAAGAACTCGTCTTGGCGCAAATGACCCTGGCACATTATCAAACATTTGAGCAACCGCAACTCCAACAGGAAGCCGCGGCACTGCTCGCCGACGCGCGCCACCGGCTTGATCACGCCAAGCAGACCAGCGACCTTCACCTCGCCCAACGTCAAGCCGACGTTGCCAAGTTCGAACGGCGGGTGGCTCATGCCCAATCGACCCTCGACAAAGCCCGCGAAGACGTGACCAACTGCGATGTCTATGCCCCGAGTCCGGGGATACTGTTGTATAAGAAGATTCCTCAGCAAGGCGAACAACGCAAAATACAAGTCGGCGATACCGTATGGTTCGGCCAAACCTTCCTGGAAATACCAGACACCGAGGCCATTGTGGTTCCCATCGAAGTTCGAGAAATCGACGTCGCCAAGCTTGCCGTCGGCATGGCCGCCCAGATTCAGCTCGATGCTCTGGCGCATCAACGCTTTACCGGCGCCATTGCGGCAATCGACTCACTGGCCATCACTGATGACCAGGCCAGCCAACTGCGCCGTTTCCGCACGCGTATTCGTGTCGATCATCCCACATCGCAAGTTCACATCGGTATGTCGGCAACGGTATTCATCGATTATCAGCAGCTCGACAACGTGCTAACTGTCCCTGTACAAGCCCTGATTTTTCATGAAAACGGGATAACTGTCGAGCAAGTGCTGGGCCAAAAGACGACCAGCGTGCCGGTTGAGATTGGGGCGGTCGGAGCGACCTGGGCCGAGCTGCGTGCCGGGCTTGAAGTCGGTGATAGGCTTTTGCTCCCGGACTGGGACTAAGCAATGCCCAGCGCAATGACACCACGACTGGCTGCCCATGGCATCAGTCGGTTTTATCATGACGGCCAAAGCAAAATCTGTGGGTTAGCCACACTCGATATCGCACTCTACCCGGGCGAATTCCTGGTCGTGATCGGCCCCTCTGGGGTCGGCAAATCCACCTTACTGCATCTGCTCAGTGGTCTTGATCGACCCGATACCGGCACCATTCGCTACCAGGATGAACAACTTGAACAGCTTAACCCGAAGGCGCTAGCGCAGCTACGCAATCGCGATTTCGGTTTCGTGTTCCAACGCCCACACGTTCTAATGGACCGAAATATTATCGAGAACATTGCCTTGCCTTTGCGCTACGCCCCGCATACCCTTCGTCGCCAGGGTTATCGACGAGCACAGGCATTGCTTGAAACCGTTGGCCTCGGTGGTTACGCCAAGCGTCGCCCGAACACCTTATCCGGCGGGGAACTCCAGCGCGTCGTGTTCGCCCGAGCCCTGGTTTGTTTACCGCAAATCCTATTTGCCGATGAACCCACCGCGAACCTCGATCGAGCCAATGCAGTCCATCTACTTGAATTGCTGGCCGCCCAGGCGAAACAAGGGCGCAGCATCGTGCTGGCAACCCATGACGAGCACGCGATGCGGTACGGCGACCGTCGGGTTTCCTTGGTTTGCGAGCCAGCCAGCGACCCTGCGACATCGTCCGGCGGATAAGGCTCGTTCGCCCGGTTGACCTGGGTCTGTTCTTCGGCAGAGCTTGGCAACGAGAAACGAACAAACCCGCTCATCGGGAATTGCCATACGAGGATCAGGTTTGCTAACCTGTCGACGCTGGCAAGCCAGCTGC
>CAZWQC010000245.1:3615-4643 GCA_964635785.1 uncultured Ectothiorhodospiraceae bacterium | reverse complement strand
AATGGCAAAGTAATGATGCGTCTGCACGACCAGAAAACCGATCAACAGGGCGGCACCGACGCCAAGCCACAACTTGATCTGCAAGCGCGGCAATGTCCAGGCTCTTTTCATACGTTGGCTAGCGGTACGTTGCCTAGTGGCTTGTGATACGTCAATGGCGTTTGCCGGGACTCCGCCTCGACAACTAAGACGAAACGACACCGCCGTCAAGTGACCCCACCGCGTGGCTAGTGCCAGGTCAGGAGTCCGAGTATAGTACCAGGACGGTACCGGATACCACCCGCCGCAGGACTATGATCGAACGCGGCGGTCTTCCGGCTTGTTTCAGGCTGCAACAACCACTTCAATCGAGTTCGTGATGATGCCAGCGTGGATCCAACATCCGTTTTGGTTTGTCACGTCCACTACCCTGCTGGTGGGCTTGTTGGTGTTATGGGCCAGGATTCGCGCGACAAAGCGCCCGCCCGTCACGACGGCCGAGCGCGATCAACGCCTGCAAGTGCTCTTGCAGGAAACCGAGCGATGCGGGGCCATTTTTGCCGCCCTCGATATCGGCTTGATCGTCTATCCGCCCAATTTCGTCGTCGAATGGGTGAACGCGAAAATCAAAAATGCGTTCCCGCACGGCGATCCGGTGGGTCAGGTGTGTTATCGGTTTTTCGAAGGACTGGACCAACCCTGCGAGATCTGCGCGGTACGGGATTGTTTTGCATCCGGCGCCGTTGTACGCCGACGAAAACAAAACGCCAACGACGGACGTTGGTTTGAAAGCACCGCGCAACCGTTGGAGCGAGATGCGCAAGGTCGGGTGACCCGGGTTTTGGAGTCGGTGGTGGACGTCACCGAGCATGTACAACTGCAACAGTCGCTGGCGCAGGAGAAAAACCACCTGGCCAATGTCATTCGGGGCACTGGCGCCGGCACTTGGGAGTGGAATATCGTCACGGGCGAGACGCGATTCAACGAGCACTGGGCAAAGATGTTGGGTTACACCTTGGCGGAACTGGCACCCACCACCATTCAGAGTT
>CAZWQC010000245.1:0-3605 GCA_964635785.1 uncultured Ectothiorhodospiraceae bacterium | reverse complement strand
TGGATTTGCTGCATCCCGAGGATCAGTTGACCTGCCAAACGCGACTGGAACGTCATTTTTCTGGACAGCTTGCCAGCTACGACTGCGAATCACGCCTTCGGCATAAAAATGGCAATTGGTTGTGGATACAAGATCGAGGGCAAGTCATTTCCTGGACAGAGGATGGCCGACCGCTGATGATGTATGGCACGCACTTAGATATCAGCGACCGCAAACGGATGCAAGCCGCGATCGAGCGCGAACGACGGTTCCTCCAACAACTGGCCAAAGCCAGTCCTGTCGGGATCAAACGCCTGGATGCCGAGGGCAAGGTCGTTTACGCCAATCGCCGCGCCGAGACGATTCTCGGCGTCACCCCTTCCGCCCTGCAAAACCGCCGCTATGACGATGATGATTGGCCAATCACGGCCTACGATGGCTCCCCACTGCGGCAAAGCGACCTCCCCTTTGCTCGGGTGCGGGCTGCCTTGGCAACGATTTATGGCATGCCGTTGATGATAACCTGGCCAAACGGCCAACGCCGCTATTTATCGGTGAACGGGGCACCATTGCTGACCTCGGCTGGCCGCTTCGACGGCATGATTGCAACCATCGAAGACATCACCGACCGCGAGCAAGCCCGCCAGGCGTTGATCGCCGCCAACCACCGACTGCACGAGGTAGCTGCGCAGGCAGAACAAGCCAGCCGGGCGAAAAGCGACTTCCTGGCGGCTGTGAGTCACGAAATTCGCACACCGATGAACGCCGTGCCGGGCATGGATGCGTTGCTGCTGACCACCGAGCTGAACGAGGAACAACGTCATTACGCCGAAACCGTTCAACAAAGCGGCGAGTTATTGGTCGGCCTGATCAATGATATTCTCGACATAGCAAAAATCGAGGCCGGCAAGCTCGACTTGGAAACCTTGGATCTCGACCTGCGTCTGTTGATCGATGATTTATGTCAGCTCATGGCCGTACGCGCCCACCAAAAGGGGCTTGACTTCGTCTGTCACGTTCTCCCGGATGTCCCGGTGCTGTTGCAGGGCGATCCGGCACGCCTGCGGCAAGTGCTCGTCAATCTCATTGGCAACGCCATCAAGTTCACGCACCAGGGTGAAGTTTGTCTTAGCATTGATCACTTGGCCGAAACCGGTCCGACTCGTCGATCTGTTTGGCGTACTGCGCGCAACGTTGCTCGGCTTCGAGGAACAAAATGCGCCCCCTTTGGTTCGCCCCTCGCCCCTTCCAATGCGACGGTGTTGGTCGTGGATGACAATCCCACCAACCGCCAGGTCGCCATGGCGATCTTGCGCAAGCTCGGCGTGGATACCGTCCCCGCCGAAGGTGGTTATGCAGCACTTGATGCCTTGGCGACGAACGACTTCGCCCTGGTCTTGATGGATGTGCAAATGCACGATCTCGATGGCTTTGAAACCACGCGCCGGATTCGTGCCAGGCAGGCATCGGTCCGCGATCCCGAGATCCCGATTGTGGCGATGACCGCCCATGCCAAGCGCGGCGACCGCGAACAATGCCTTGCTGCAGGGATGAATGACTATTTGGCCAAACCGATCATGCCAGAGACACTGCGGACGGTTTTACAGCGCTGGCTACCCGCCAAAGCAGCAGCAACGGCGAGCACCCCGGTGCCGCCAGCGGTATCGACGGACGCGAGTGCGCTGTGGAACAAAGCTCTGCTTGTCGAGCGCATGGGCGGTGACGATGCCTTGCTGCGGGATGTGGTGAGCACATTTCTTGACGATATGCCAAAGCAGTTATCGACACTGGAGACCTTGGTTGCACAGAACGAGCTTGCCGCCATTCACCGGCAAGCCCATCGCATCAAGGGTTCGGCGGCGAATATCAACGCCGCATCCCTGGCTGAAATCGCACGCGCCGTTGAACAAGCGCCAACCTTGACCGACTTGCCAAAGCGTATGACCGATTTACAGAATTGCTTCAAGGCCACCGCCGCGGCGATCCGCGCACAATGGTGAGCCCGCTCGCGCTGGCACTTGGGCACGTCCGCCAGCACATGATCGAGTCTGGTCTTTACGGTCAACGGTTACGCGTTGCCACCATGACGCGACGGCGGGAGTTTTTTCGCCCGTCCGGAACTGGTTGCCAATCGGGCTTTGTCCTTATGCAAGTATTGCGGCGCGGTAGCTCCCAACGAAATGTAGATGCTCAACAAACCGTCCGCGGAGACTTCCACCGGTTTAACTCGCTCCACCGGGACGAACAGCAACCCACCGCCGAACGGAATCGGCGCGGTGGGCACGATCACAATGTGATAGTCGTTCCCGCTGACCGTGAACGTTTCCGGCGAAACCAACAAGGCCAACACCCCGGTCGGTTTTTCTTCACCGAATTCGCAAAACACCGGCGACATGGCCTTGATATCGGCTTGTTCACTGCGATCGAGCATGTCCACCATTTGCTTGGCGACCCCGTAGACTTTGCCGATCGCCGGAATCCGATGCAACGTATTGTCCAGTGCATCTTGCACCATCCGTTTCGCACCAAGATCGAGTAACACACCGAGCGCAAACACCGCGCCGAGCGCCAGCGCAATCCCGATTCCATACGAGAACCAACTTGGGGCGTCCTGCTGGGCAGCTTTCAAGCCGATACTACTCAATGCCTGACCAATCGGGGTTTGTGGTCCCATGTAACGATGGACCGCTTGGGCGATCCACACCACGATGACCACGGTAATCAGCAACGGCAAGATGGCGAAAACGCCAGTCAAGAAGAAACGGACCAATCGTTGTCTTAAAGGGCTTAACATCGTCAAGAAACTCCGGTTCGATTCGATTCTACTAATTGTTGCAAAAGCCTCTGAAAAAAAAGCGCCTTCCCTTCTCCCGCGGGGGAAGGGCACACAAGAACCTAGGCAAGCAATTGATATTGGCAAGCGCAGCACACAAGGTTCGCCGCGCGCATGATCACCCTTTTTGCTGGGACTGCCAAGTCAAATCCAGCCGTTTGGCCGCCTGCACTTCATCGAGTCGGCGATTGGGCAACGTGTGCGGTGCCGTGCGTAATTGCTCCGGCTGCGTTTGCGCTTCGGCCAGTATCGTTGCCATCGCAGCAACGAACAGATCCAAGGTTTCTTTGCTTTCCGTCTCGGTCGGTTCGATCAGAAAGCATTCCGGCACCAACAACGGGAAATACACCGTCGGCGCGTGGAACCCATAGTCAAGCAAGCGTTTGGCGAAATCGGTCGCGGTGACCCCGTATTCCTTGGCCTGACGTTTGAGCGTCAAGACAAATTCGTGGGTGGCGCGCCGGTCCGGGAAGGCCAGATCGAACCCACATTGTTTCAGGCGGGTCGCCAGATAATTGGCATTGAGGGTAGACAGTTCGGCAATGCGTGGCATCCCTTCCCGTCCGACCATGCGCATATACACGTACGCACGCAACAACACGCCGACGTTGCCGGCAAATGCGGATAACCGCCCGATGCTGGTCGGCAAGTCCCGTTCGGTGACCCAGTGATAGCCGCTGTCGTTCTTGGCCACGAACGGAACGGGTCGATACGGTAACAAACGGGCGTTCACGCCGACCGCACCCGATCCGGGCCCGCCAGATCCATCACCTGCGCCTGCTGTAGGGCAATC
>CAZWQC010000244.1:0-4645 GCA_964635785.1 uncultured Ectothiorhodospiraceae bacterium | reverse complement strand
CGAATTGACTGAAGTCGATGGCCGGCGGCGCAGGCAAGGTGAAGCGCCCGGGGGAGCCACCTGCAACCCCGGTGGCCGCACCCATCCCGCCGGTGAGACGCTGTTTTACATAGACTTGCACATCTTCTTTGAGAATGCGGCCTTTGCGTCCGGAGCCGGTGACCAAGTGTAGGTCAACCCCCAATTCCCGCGCAAACCGGCGTATGGCAGGGCTGGCATGCGGTTTACCGCGGCTAGTCGGGGCGTCTTCCGCTGATAAGGGTACGGGCGGCCCCCGAAAAACACTGCGGCGAGGCTCTCGCATGACCTGGTCATTGCGCTGCACTACGGTTTCTTCTTCAGTAACCGGCGTTGTCGATGGGTTCAGTGGTGTATCCGATCGCACAGATTCGGATCGACTGACGCCCTCATGCTCGGATTGGTTGACGGGCTCCGCTTTAGCTTCGGCCTCCTCCACCAGTGCGATAACATCGCCGGCAGACACTTTGTCGCCCACTTTCAGCTTGATCTCGCGCACCGTGCCCGCAATAGGCGCTGGCACCTCCATGGCTGCCTTGTCACTTTCCAATGTGATCAAAGATTGCTCTGGTTGGATTTCATCACCCGGTGCGACGAGGATTTCGATTATTTCAACGCCAGTGAAATCGCCGATCTCCGGGACTTTGATTTCGGTCAGGTTGCTCACTACCCGCCCCCTTGGTTGTCTAGTGCAAAACGGGTCGGCAAAACCGGTGCAATACGGTGTTGCGAGGTTCACCGGCCCGTACCCGTGAAATGTCGTCACCTTGCGTTTACGACACAGCTGGATTGGGTCGCTCCGGATCGATGCGATAACGCCGAATCGCTTCGGCCACACGCTCTGGGTCAAGCCACCCGTCATCGCTCAAGGCTTTTAAGGCGGCAACCGTGACATGATAACGATCGACTTCGAAGAAGCTGCGTAGCCGGGCGCGGCGATCGCTACGACCAAAACCGTCGGTTCCTAGCGTGACATAACGCATCGGTACCCAAGCGCGGATTTGATCGGCAAAGGTCTTGATATAGTCGGTGGCAGCGATAGCAGGACCGACACGTCCGCTCAAGTTCTGCGCAATATAACTTTTCTTCGGCTCGCTCAACGGATGTAGCCGGTTCCAACGGTCCGCAGTCAAGCCGTCTCGGCGCAGCTCGGTGAAGCTCGTGACGCTCCAGATATCCGCCGCCACATCCCAATCTTGGCGCAGCAGGTCGGCCGCTGCGATCACTTCCCGCAGGATCGCGCCACAGCCAAGCAGCTGGACACAACGCTGTTGCGGCCGCGCTTGACCATCGACAAACAAGTACATCCCTCGACGGATACCGTCTTCCACCCCGTCCGGCATCGCCGGATGGGCGTAGTTTTCGTTCATCGTGGTGATGTAGTAGAACACGTTTTTGCGCTCGGCAAACATGCGGCGCATTCCGTCTTGAATAATGACCGCCAACTCGTAGGCAAATGTCGGATCGTAGGCGACACAGTTGGGGATGACGGCGGCCAGAACGTGGCTGTGGCCATCGTCGTGTTGCAGCCCCTCGCCGGCAAGGGTGGTACGCCCCGCGGTGCCACCGATGAGGAACCCCCGGGCTTGCATATCGGCTGCAGCCCATGCGAAGTCACCGATGCGCTGGAAGCCAAACATAGAGTAGTAGATGTAAAACGGAATCAAGGTCACGCCATGATTGGCATAAGCCGTCGCCGCGGCAATCCAGGAGCTAAACGCACCACCCTCGGTAATGCCTTCTTCAAGGATTTGACCCGCACGATCTTCGCGGTAGTACATCAGTTGCTCGCGATCGACCGGTTCGTAGAGTTGCCCAACCGAGGAATAAATGCCGATTTGCCGGAACAACCCTTCCATGCCGAAGGTTCGCGCCTCATCCGGCACGATCGGGACGAGGTACTTGCCCAACCGCGGATTGCGGGTCAGCGTGTTGAGCAAGCGAACGAAGGCCATGGTGGTCGACATTTCCCGTTCGCCGCTGTCTTTCAATAGGGCGTCGAAGTCCGACAGCGGTGGCGGCTCGATGGAGTCGCCACGGTCGCTGCGTTGTGGGAGAAATCCGCCCAAGGCAGCACGGCGTTCCCGGAGGTATTGCACTTCGGGGCTGTCTTCTGGCGGGCGATAAAACGGAGCGGCGACGATCTCGCTATCGGACAGTGGAATGTTGAAACGATCACGAAACTTCTTGAGCGCGTCTTCACTCATCTTCTTCTGCTGATGGGTGATGTTCTGCCCTTCCCCAGCCTCCCCCATGCCATAGCCTTTGACGGTCTTGGCGAGGATCACCGTCGGTTGGCCGACGTGTGCAACGGCTGCAGCGAACGCTGCGTAGATTTTGCGCGGATCATGGCCGCCACGATTGAGCCGCCAGATGTCCTCATCGGTCAAGTTCGCCACCATTTCGGCCAACTCGGGATACTTGCCGAAAAAGTGTTCGCGGGTGTAGGCACCACCTTTGGCTTTGTAGTTTTGGTATTCGCCATCGACACATTCGAGCATGCGTTGCCGCAACAATCCATTCTTGTCTTTGGCAAACAGCGGATCCCAGTACGATCCCCAGAGCACCTTGATGACGTTCCAGCCAGCACCGCGGAAAATCGCCTCAAGTTCCTGGACGATGCTGCCATTGCCCCGCACCGGTCCATCCAAACGTTGCAGATTGCAGTTGATCACGAAAATCAAGTTGTCGAGGCGTTCACGTGCTGCCAGAGAGATCGCACCCAAGGATTCCGGTTCGTCCATTTCGCCGTCGCCCAAGAAGGCCCAAACTTTACGGCCGCGGGTGCTGACGATGTCCCTGTGCTGCAAGTAACGCATGAATCGGGCTTGGTAAATGGACATCAACGGGGTCAAGCCCATAGAAACCGTCGGGAATTGCCAAAAATCGGGCATTAACCAGGGGTGCGGATACGACGACAAGCCGTTGCCATCCACCTCTTGCCGAAAGCGGCGCATGGTTTCGACATCAATGCGCCCTTCCAAAAACGCACGGGCGTAGATTCCGGGTGCCGAATGCCCTTGGATATACACCAAGTCGCCACCGTGTTCGGCGCTCGGCGCCCGGAAGAAATGATTGAAGCCGATATCATAGAGCGTAGCGGCCGAGGCAAACGACGCGATATGTCCACCGAGTTCGGCGTATTGGCGGTTGGCCTGTACCACCAGCGCAACCGCATTCCAGCGAATGATGGAGCGAATGCGGCGCTCGACGGATTGATCGCCAGGAATGCGCTCCTCTCGATGGGGAGGAATCGTGTTCACGTAGTCGGTGTTCGGTGAAAACGGCAGGTGAGCATCGGCATGCCGAGCGTTTTCGACCAGACGTTCGAGCAAGAAATGCGCCCGCTCCGGCCCCTCGTGTTCAAGCACTGCCTCGAGTGCGTCCAACCATTCTCGCGTTTCGTACGGATCGATGTCCGGTTGTGCAGCCACGTCTTTTACCTCGCCTGGCATGTAAGCGTATCGTTGTTCGATTTCCTATGGTATTGGAAAACGAATCAGAGTTAACATGAAATCGGGAGCGGTCGACCACACCAGCGCAGCTATCGGGGAGTGATCGCAAAACCCGTCGTCGCGCGTTAAGGATAACGTATCGATCACCACCAGCATAACCGCTCCCCAACCGTTAAACTTGCGAAGCGGTGTCCGTCCCACTTACCATGTTGCGATTATGTTATGTGAAATTTAAGTCAACGATCTACTACTAGGTGAGTGTCAATGGAAAAACCTTTCGGACTTCGCTTCACTTTGCCGCAAGAGGATCCGATGCGGGCAGACCATTTACTCGGACCGAATTGGATATCGGAACGCTGGTTCGAAACCGAAGCGCAACGCGATGCCATCATGCGCGGTTACCAAGAGCAGTTTGCTTACTATCGCCAAGGTGACCGGCCGAGCTTGGTGATCACGGCCATCGATCGCTGATCGTTTCTGCTCGTCATCGACGCACGCGGGCGTTTTGTGAAATCCTTATCACCGCCGACATGGACGAATCGGGGTCAGTCCTTGATCGGTGCAAACGATTCTGCAGCACGCTGCCGACGTCTATCCGCCGGCGCAAGGCACAGCCGGGTGGGTTGCTTCTGCCACGATCATGGCGAGGCTTCGATAAGCTTCATTGTTGCTGAAGTTGTTGCAGAAAGTGCTGACGTCTTGCCGCCGCGCGGGAAGCAGCACAAGCACGAACGCAGCGATTGATCTTGACGCAGGCCGGATGAATGTGCGTATTGTTGCAACGATCCGATTAAACCCTAACCACACCAGACCAGAGGGATCGGCCAGGCATCAGCAGCACGAGAAACCATGACTCAAAATAGTATTACATTGAAATGCACCCGTTGCGGGAGCACTCGTTTCACGTTCTTGGACAATCCGATAAACGATGACCTGATCGCCTGCACCGAATGCAGTCAGGTGTTCGACTATCGCGACCTGGCGTCGACCTGGTCAAGCGAGGCGCGACGCGAGATCGAGTATCTTGAGGCCAATGACCCTACCGCCTTGGCGTATTAAGCCGCAACGTATGGGCGCGTTACCGGGGGAGCCGATACCGGTTCGCCAACTCCTCGGTGCGCGACATTGGCCTGCTTGGGGGGCGGTGGCGATGCTGCGTGCGGTGGTGGCGC
>CAZWQC010000243.1:0-4658 GCA_964635785.1 uncultured Ectothiorhodospiraceae bacterium | reverse complement strand
GCGACGATCACCGGCGATGGTGGTATTGCGCTAATTCTCGATGTGTCCAGGTTGTTGCGGTCGGTTCGATAGCGATAGCTTGGCCAGAATGGGCTGGGCATGACGGTCAAAGTCCTGGTGGTCGATGATTCCGCGTTCTTTCGTCGGCGTATCGCGTCTGCACTGGAAGCCGATCCCGATTTGCGGGTGGTCGCAATGGCTAGCGATGGCCGGGAAGCAGTGAGGTTGACGCTGGCCGAGCATCCCGATGTCATTACCATGGACATCGAAATGCCGGTATTGGATGGCATTAGTGCAGTGCGGCGGATTATGGCAGCCCATCCTACGCCGATTTTGATGTTTTCATCATTGACTCATGAAGGGGCTCGGGCAACGCTGGATGCATTGGATGCCGGCGCGATGGATTTCCTCCCCAAGCGGTTCGAGGATATCGCACAGGGCAAGGAGGCCGCGCTCGAGGTGTTGCGACAGCGAGTGCGTGCTTTGGCCGAGCGACGTAGTCGCGCTGCTGTTGTTAGCGCGGCGCCCGGTGCCAATAAACCGGGGGCATCGATTTTTGGAACCCTTCAGTTAATCGTGTTGGGCGCCTCAACGGGTGGTCCAGTGGCATTGCAGCAAGTGTTGTCTTGTTTGCCGGCGCATTTTCTTTATCCTGTCTTGATTATTCAGCATTTGCCTGCGAGTTTTACCCCGGCGTTTGCACAACGATTGAATCAAGCGGGTGGGTTGACCGTGCGGGAAGCCGTGGATGGCGATGTGTTAAGACCAGGACTTGCCCTGCTTGCGCCAGGCGGGCGACATGTGACGGTGGTGCGGCAGGAACGGCAAGCCGTGGTCAAGTTTAAGGAGGAATCGCTTGACTATTTATTCAAACCAAGTCTCGATCTGGCCTTGTCAAGTGCTGCAGATGTTTTTCCAAACGGTACACTGGCCATTATCTTGACCGGGATGGGTTCCGACGGTCGCGCCGGGGCGATAAAACTAAAGCAAGCGGGATCGCAGGTTTGGGCGCAAGATGCGGCGAGTTCCGTGATATACGGAATGCCTGCTGCCGTGGCGACCATTGCTGACCGGATCCTCCCGTTAGCTAGTGTCGGGCCTGCCCTGGTGCGTGAGGGGTAGCTGGTGGATTTTCTGTCGCTGGCTGGATTGCTGCTGTCGGGGATTGCGATTTTAGGCGGCAACTTGTTGGATGGTGGTCATGTTGGAGCCCTTGTTCAGCCGTCGGCTTTTGTCATCGTTTTTGGCGGTACTCTGGGTGCCGTGATGTTGCAGCATCCTTGGCCAGTTTTCAGGTCTGCGTTGGAAATGGCTGTTTGGGTGGTAAGGCCCCCGGCTTTCGACACCGAAGCGTTGATCGCGAAAGTTATCCAGTGGAGCCAGACGGCGCGCAAGACCGGTTTGTTGGGGTTGGAGGCTGCCGCGGAGCAAGAACCGGAAATGTTCACCCGTCGTGCGTTGCAGTTGCTGGTGGATGGCAACAGTCCGAGCGGAATTCGGCAAATTATGGAAGTCGCGCTTGATGCCGAGGAATCCTCTGCACTTAGGGCCGCACGAGTGTTTCAAGCCGCTGGCGGATACGCGCCGACCATCGGTATTCTCGGTGCGGTGTTGGGGTTGATTCATGTCATGAACAATCTGGGCGACCCGGACCGGTTGGGAGATGGGATTGCGGTGGCGTTCGTCGCTACGATTTACGGTGTCGGCAGCGCTAACTTGTTATTTTTGCCGATGAGCTATAAGTTGCGGACGATCATCGAGGCGCGCACGCGACTGCGGGAAATGTTACTCGATGGCATTGTTGCGATTGCCGATGGCGAGAACCCGCGGCTGATTGACCGCAGAATGCGAGGGTATTTCTACAATGCGACGGCGGCGGCCCAGTGAACCGGATGAGGAGAATCTTGATCGTTGGATGGTCTCCTACGCAGATTTCATTACATTGTTGCTGGCGTTTTTTGTGGTGATGTACGCGATATCGTCGGTCAACGAAGGGAAGTACCGGATTCTGTCCGGGGCGATGCTGCATGCGTTTGGGGGCGAGCTGCCTGCGAGTGAACCGGGAACCGAGCTGGCCGATTTGCCTCGGTTAGCGTTAGAACCGGTGGTGCCGAGTGCCGCCGCGGTAAACGATTTGACGTTGTCGGCATTTGCCTGGACAGAGCGAATGGATGCGCGATTGCGACAATCCGCCGCTGATACGGGTGATTTGCCGGAAATCGAACGCAAAATGGATGGGATGGCAAAGCGTCTGCAAGCCAGTTTGGCGGGTTTGATCGAGCAAGACTTGGTGTCGATTCGACGGGATGCGCTCTGGATCGAGATCGATATCCGAACCAGCGTGCTGTTCCCGAGCGCTAGTGCTCAGCCTGGACAGGAAGCGCGGCCGGTACTGCGCAAAATTGCAAGGGAGTTGCGCGATATGCCCGGTCGGATCCATGTTGAAGGGTTTACCGATAATTTGCCCATCAATACCGCGGTGTACCCGTCGAACTGGGAATTGTCGTCGGGGCGGGCCGCGAGCGTGGTCCGCCTATTATCCGAGGAAGGGGTGGATCCGCGGCGGATGGCGGCCATCGGTTACGGCGCGCATCGTCCGGTTGCAAGCAATGATACAGTGCTGGGCCGACAACAGAACCGGCGGGTCGTGTTGGTTTTGTTGGTCGACTATCAACCTGATGCTCGCGCCGGTCGGCATGCCATGCGTGTGGATGTTAGCGGTTCAACGTCTGAGAGCTCGGACGGTGCGATGTGAAGGTGTTTGCCATTGCCAATCAGAAAGGCGGGGTCGGTAAGACGACAACGACAGTGACGGTGGGCGGGTTGCTGGCGGGCCGCAAAACACAAACCTTGGTCGTCGATCTGGATCCGCATGGTTCTTTGAGTGGTTATTTAGGTTATGACTCGGGGCGCTATACTGAGTCGGTTTATACTTTGTTTCAACGTGCGGTGGGTGGTGAGGCGCTGGCGCCAAATGAATTGCCTTTGCCGACCCGCTGGCCGTATCTCGATATATTGCCGGGCAATGCCGCCTTGGCGACGTTGGATCGACAACTTGCGGCAGAAGAAGGGGTTGGTTTGGTGTTGGCGCGGGCTCTGCGAGAACTGACGGGGCGCTATCATTTTGTCTTGTTCGATTGCCCGCCAACGCTCGGAATTACCATGGTGAATGCGCTGGTGGCCTGTGATCTTTTAGTGGTGCCGGTGCAAACCGAACCGTTGGCGCTAAAGGGTGTGGATCGTTTACTCGAAACGCTGCAGTTGTTGCAAGGTTTGCGTGCCGATCCAATCGATTATCTGATTGTGCCGACGATGTATGACCGAAGGTTACGCGCGGCGCGAGAGGCGTTGCGCAAACTTCGCGCGCAGCACGGGGATCGGGTTTGGCGGGCCATGATTCCCATCGATACGTTGTTGCGAGACGCCAGTGAGCGCGGGATGCCGTTGTCGTTCTTGCACCCGCAGGCGCGTGGGGTGAGTGCCTATCGGGCGTTGTTATTGGATTTGCTTAGCGTATGCGGAAAACGTGTGGCAAGTCAGTCTCACTGAGGTGGATGGTATGAGTGGCCAGAAGCCATTATCCGAACAAAATCAGGCATTGGCATTATACCTCGGCGGGCTGCTGCGCCCAGGGCCAACTTTGGTCGAACCCAACGCGATCGCACTGGTTGATTCGGCCTCTGTTAAAATGCCCTTGCCGGGGTTGGCGCCGCCGTCGTTACGGGCCGCACAGGAGGCCGAAATCAAATCGGTCGACAGATCGGATCCGCTCGAGGTGGTTGTGCCGGAATGGGCGCAAAAGCGCTTTCCGTGCCTAATTTTCGCGGTCGCCGGGTTGCGTTTGGCCGTTCCGTTGATCAAATTGACTGGCGTGGTGCCATTGGCGGAATCGTTAACGACGTTTCCGGGGGAGGCACCCTGGTTATTGGGCCTGACCCGGTATCGGGGGCAAAGTGTTCGAGTGGTTGATACCGCTGAAATCGTCCTGCCGGAGGACCGGCGTTTAGCGCGGGTCAAAAGTGCCGAACCCGCTCCCGGATTTTTGGTGGTCATCGGCAAAGGGCGTTGGGGCTTGGCCTGTGACGCGGTCAGCGAGACGCTGCCGCTTGAAACGGATGACGTCAAATGGCGTAGCGAGCGAGGTAAACGGTTGTGGTTGGCCGGAACCGTTCGGGACAAACTCTGTGCGCTGCTTGATGTGGATGCGTTGGTAGCACGGTTGGATCGTGATGCCAAGGGTTAGAGGTGGGGTTGTGAGCGAGAAACGCATGGTGTTAAGCCGAGTACTTGGTTGGGCTTATCGCGACATTCAATCCGCTTGATCGCGCAGGCCGTAGAGTGACCATGGCAAAACCCGATCGACTTTTTGCCAAGCCGATGCCCGAGACCGAGGCTTTCGTGTTCGATGCCCAAGTGGCCGATGTCTTTGCCGACATGGTTCAGCGTTCCGTGCCTGGCTATGCGGCGATGTTGCCGCTGCTGGGAATCATTTCCGGGCAGCATGCAAAACCGGGTGGCTATTGCTACGATCTCGGTTGTTCTCTTGGTGCCGTGAGCCAAGTCTTGGCCGAGTCCGTGCCCGCAGAATGCCCGATTGTCGCGGTAGATAACTCGCCGGCGATGGTGGCGGGTTGCCGGCGGACGTTGGCATCGCGAGG
>CAZWQC010000242.1:4229-4663 GCA_964635785.1 uncultured Ectothiorhodospiraceae bacterium | reverse complement strand
CCTACGCCCGCGGTCTCGGTCTCGCCCACGAGCATGTGCGCGAGCCGATCGAGGAACTGGCGGAACAGCACATGGCCAACGATTCGTATTGTGCCTTTTGTGCGCGAATGCGGCGGGGGTTGATCTACCGTAGCGCTCGCCTCGCCGGCTATAACGTGGTTGCGCTGGGACAGCATCTGGATGATCTTGCCGAGAGTTTCCTTATGTCCGTACTGCGCGGTGGCCGCCTGCAGACCATGAAGGCGCATTACCGTATCGACGCCGGCGACTTGCGCTTGATCCGGCCCTTGGTTTATGTGCGTGAGCGGCAGACCCGTGATTTTGCCTCGGCGGCCGAACTGCCGGTGATCCTCGACAATTGTCCGGCGTGTTTTCGTGCGCCGACCGAACGGCTGCGCATGAAACAACTGTTGGCGGCCGAGGAGGCGATCAAT
>CAZWQC010000242.1:0-4219 GCA_964635785.1 uncultured Ectothiorhodospiraceae bacterium | reverse complement strand
GTTTTCAAAAGTCTGCTCGCGGCAATGGCACCGCTGATGGGAAGCGGGCAAGCGCCTTCCGATCGGGCATCGATCCCCTGCCATGGGTCAACTGTGAGTCAGCCGTGAGTCAACTAAGCAAACCACTGTCAAGTATTGTTCTCGGTTGGGTGTTGCATGGCTTTGCGCGTTTGCCCCTGTGGCTTGCGCATGCGCTCGGTACCGTGGTAGGCCAGTTGATTTGGTGGATTCCTAACGACCTACGGCGAGTGACGCTCATTAATCTCGGTTGGTGTTTCCCGGCAAGTAGCCGACATTGGCGGCGGCAAGTCGCCCGGCGCAGTCTCACGGAGACGGCAAAGGCAGCATTCGAGTCACCCTATCTGTGGCGCCAATCGCCGACGCGGATCCGTGCCCTGTTGTGCGAGCAAGTCGGCAACGTGCCGCCGGACTCGGCGCTTCGCAACAAGCGATACGTATTGGCCTCACCGCACTTGGGTTCGTGGGAATACGCCGGATTGTATGCGGCGACGGTTTGTCGGATGACCACGCTTTATCGGCCGCCGCGCCAGGCCGCACTGGAACGCCCTCTGCGTCAAGCCCGGGCGAGAACAGGCGCATTTTTGGTACCGACGGATCGAGCGGGTCTACGGCAGCTTTTTCAACGCCTGGATACCGGCGGTTGCCTCGGTATTCTGCCCGATCAGACGCCCCGCCGAGGGCACGGTGTCTTTGCGCCATTCTTTGGGCATCCGGCCAACACAACCGTTTTGATTCAACGGTTAGTGCGACGTTATCGTTGCCCGATCTACCTGACCTTTGCCGAGCGGTTGCCGGCTGGTCGCGGCTACCGCTTGCACTGGCATCAGGTAGACGATCGAGTCTACGGTGACGATCCGGTACAAGCCGCGACCGCGCTCAACGCAGCGATCGAATGGCAAATCCGCCGTTGCCCGAGTCAATACAATTGGTCGTACAAACGCTTCAAACAGCAGCCCGATCCGCAGCAGAGCAATCCCTACCGTCGCCGTCGATAGGCACGTTTGGTTCCCGAAGGTTGCGTGCGGAACAACCGCAAAGTCCACATGTACTGGGCCAGATCAGGGCTGATCAACGCTTCGAGTTCCTGGTTCATGCGCCTGGCGTCAGCGTTGCGATCACCACTTGGAAACTCACTCAACGGCGGCTTGATTTCGATACGGTAGCGATCCAGGCGAGCATCATAGCGGCACACGGTGGGCAGCACGCAGGCGTCGGTCATCCCGGCAAGGCGTCCGAGTGTCGCCAGAGTCGCTTTGGGTTCACCAAAAAACGGAGCGAACACAGAGTGTTTAGTGCCTCGGTCTTGATCTGGCAGATAGTAAAAAAAAGCGCCCATCTGCAAGGCCCGGATCACCGGCCGCAAACCTTGGGCACGAGTGAACAACACGGTCTGACCGCGACCACGCAGGCGGTAATTCAGCCATTCGACCAGCGGATTCCTCAGCGGCCGAACCAAACCGACACCCAGCTTGTGTTGTGTCAATGCAGCCGCGCCATGCTCCAGGGCCAAGGTATGCGGCGTCAGCAGGATGACGGCTCGATGCCGCGTTTGACAAGCCTCGATCTGCTCGATCCCGTCGATCTCGACCAAGGTTCGAATCAATCGCCGACCACTGACCCACAACAACCCCAAGTCCATCAGGCAGCGCGCACCGAGCCGAAAATGGCGCTTGAGCATCCGTTGCCGATCGCGCTCAGCCCAGTTTGGAAAACACAAACGCAAATTGGTCCGTGCGATGTGGCGTTGCCGTGGCGCCAACCAATAAGCCCACCATCCCAACACCGTGCCAAATAGACGCAAAACCGGCCGTGGCACCAGGCGCAAGCCAAGCAAACCGAGCAAGCCGAGCCAAACTGGCCAATACACCGGCATCAAGAAACGGTAGCGAAACGGCACATGGTAGCCGTGCTGTGTGGCATGAACACAGTCAGGGGATAACCGCTCGTATTCCTCTGGCAGGACCGAGCAATCATGGTGAACGCGCGAAGGATGCGAACGGCTGCTTGGTTGGTGAACGCTGCTTGCATTCATTGGCGGATGCCACCGATGTCGAGGTTCGTGGTGTCTACGCCGAGCTCGCCGATTGTTGCAGGCGCCGCAGGAAAACTTGCATTTCCTTTTCAGCCTGCTTGTCGCCACGGCGTTGAGCAACGCTGATGCCCTGGGTGTAAGCCGCAATGGCCGCGCTCGCATCACCGCGATCGGTCAACGCCCGACCGAGCAGTTTCCATGCGGCGGAGTAGTTTTCATCCAAGGCAACCGCCTCACGCAAATGCGCGACGGCTTGCTCAGTATCGCCGGCACGCCAGTAATCCTGGCCCAGGGTAAAACGCAGCAGCGCGTTATCCTGCCCTTTAGCCAACAGATTCAGTAAGTTCTCACGCATCGACATGGCTTGACAGAACGCTTCGCGCGGGCGTGTCATGTGCTGGACTGTTCGCTGCGCGCGCGATCCAGTCGAGTGGACCTGACCTAACTATCGATTTTCGCATTAGTCACCGGAGTCTCAACGGTCAATGATCCAGGGTATTGTCGGTGTTATCCATCGTCTCATCAGTGCTTGCGTCCCTCGCGGGGTAAGGAACGCACCAAGACGTTCTACAAAAACTTTCGCAACGATTTATCCCGGAAAGGCACGAAGACGCTTTGCGAAAATTGCTAGCAAGGTCGATTCACGCTACCGCGCCGGCAACGGATGCAGGCCACGCGCCGACACGATACCATAGATGCCGGTGCCCACGCCATTGCGGGTCTTGTCATGGCCCGAGCGTGAGGCATTCCACAACAAAGAGCGTCCTCGCATGAATAGAACCGCCATCTACAACATGTTAGAAGCAACAGGTCGGCAAACACGTGTCGGTTACCTTTTCAATCTGTTGCTGATCACGATGGTGGCAGTCAACCTGATCGCGTTGGTCTTGGAGACGGTGCCATCGTTGCAGCCCAGATTCAACGAAATTTTCTGGCAGATCGAAGTCGTGACCGTGCTTGCGTTTACGCTGGAGTATATCATTCGGACTTGGGCCGCGGTCGAGAACCCACGCTTTCGCCACCCATTGTTTGGCCGTCTCCGTTACACGATGACACCGATGGCCATCATCGACTTCCTCGCCATTCTGCCATTTTGGTTAGCCTTCTTAGTCGGCGTCGATGGTCGTTCCATGCAGATTCTGCGCATTTTTCGAATCCTGCGTTTGGCCAAGCTCACCCGTTACAGTCGCACGCTACGAGCGCTTGGCGCCGCGCTACTGGAGAAGCGCGACGAACTGTTTATCACGCTGTTTGCCATGTTGATCTTGCTCATGCTAGCGGCAACGGCAATGTATCATGCCGAGCACGAAGCCCAACCGCAGGCATTCTCCAGCATTCCGGCGGCAATGTGGTGGGGAATCGCCACGCTGACAACGGTGGGCTACGGCGATATCTACCCCGTCACGGTGCTCGGCCGCATGATCGGTTCGGTGATCGCGGTGCTCGGCATCGGCATGTTCGCTCTGCCGGCTGGCATTCTCGGCGCTGCGTTTCTCGAGCAAATTCAAGCACAACGCAAGCCAACCCAACGACGTTGCCCGCATTGTATCGGCCTCATTGATGACAATACGGGGGAGTAGATGAAAAAGGCTGTCGTGCTGTTGAGCGGCGGTCTCGATTCGACCACCACCTTGGCGATTGCGATCGAGTCCGGTTATACCCCTTACGCGCTCTCGTTTCGCTATGGGCAACGGCATGCTCACGAATTGCAGGCGGCGACCAACGTGGCAGCGCATTTTGCCGTGGCCGATCATGTCATCACCGAGTTCGATCTGCGACGTTTCGGTGGTTCGGCCTTAACCGACGCAATCCATGTGCCCAAACGCGGCAGCGATATCGAGATCGACGACAAGATTCCCGTCACTTACGTGCCGGCACGGAACACGATCTTTTTATCCTTTGCGCTGGCCTATGCGGAAGTCTTGGATGCAAACGACATCTTTATTGGCGTTAACGCACTGGACTATTCGGGATATCCCGACTGTCGCCCAGCGTACATCGCTGCGTTCGAGTGCATGGCCAATTTGGCCACGGCGGCGGGCGTACAAGGCCGTCATCAATACCGCATTCAAGCACCATTGATCCGCCTGACCAAGGCACAGATCATTCGCCGGGGAATCGAGCTCGGTGTCGACTACGGTCTTACCACGAGCTGTTACGACCCAG
>CAZWQC010000241.1:3112-4666 GCA_964635785.1 uncultured Ectothiorhodospiraceae bacterium | reverse complement strand
GATCCTGATCGGGTGGGTCGAGGTCGGATCCTCGGCGCCGTTCAACGCCATCGTAACGGATCGATTGGTCGCGCAGGGAGAACGCGTCGATGCCGGTAGCGAGCTGCTAAGGCTTGTCGAGTACCAGCACGCCGAAGTCGTCGCGGCGATTCCCCTAAGACAAACTCAAGGGTTTCTGTCCGCCAATGATTACCGTTTCGTCGCGCTGGATCGGTCCTATCCGGTTCGCCTGCGCATATTGCTCCCGGTTGCCGACCCACGCGCTCGGGCTCGGTCCGCCCGGTTGCACTTGCAAACAACCGACATACTTCCGGGACTGCCCGGGCGATTGGTTTGGCGTGACGGTCAACCGCATATCCCCGCGGAGATGCTGATTCAACGTGATGGCGTCCTGGGCGTCATGTGGTATGACCAGGGCAGCGCAAACTGGCATCCCCTGCCGGCAGCACGAGAAGGCCAAGCCGCCGCGATCGATTTGCCGCTCGCCACATCCCTCATCGTCGACGGGCGCCACAGTGTCGCCCCCGGGGATGCGGTACGACCTCGTTAAGCGCCGACAACAACATGCTCGCAGCCATTTATCACAATCATGTCCTTGCCAATCTCACCTTTGTTCTGGTTTTGTTGATCGGTAGCCTGACCTATCTCTCCTTACCCAGAGAACAAGATCCCACCGTCGATTTCAATTGGATTGAAATTGCCACCGTGTTTCCCGGTGCGGCAGCACTGGATGTGGAAGCCCGGGTCACGGATGTTCTCGAACGGGCTATTCGTCAGGTCGACGATGTCAAGTTCGTGTCTAGCACCACCCGTACCGGGTTGTCGGTCATTGTCGTGCGGTTTCGCGACAACCTCGATCCGGATCTGTTCAGTAAACGCGTCATTGACTTGCGCCGGGAGATTCAAAACAAACAAGAGGAATTACCCGACGCCGCCGACGATCCGCAAATCGTCGAAGTCACCACTGCGAACGCCTTTCCCAGTGCCATGCTGGTCATCAGCGCCACCGCTCGAGATGAAAACCTACGGCGGCAAGCGGAGCTGATCAAAAACCACCTCGAACGCGTTCCCGGCGTCGATCGCATTATCACCAATGGCCTGGATGACCCGGAACTGCAAGTACAGTTCTTCTCGGATGCATTGGAGGAGGCCGGGCTCGCCCCGAGCGCGGTTGCAGACGCCGTCCGCGCCTATTATCGGGACATCGCCGCCGGTTCGATCGAACTCGGCGGACAACATTGGTTGGTCCGAGTCCAGGGTACCGAGCCCGATCCAGCCTACCTTGCGGATTTACCGATCCCGCAAACAAACAGTGAGTTACGACTTGGTGATGTCGCCGATGTCGTGCGCGCCCGAGCCGAACCCGATTACTACGTGCGTTTCAACAACCAACCGGCCATCCTCTTATCGATTAACAAACAGGCGGGTTCCAACACGCTGCAATTGCTCGATGTCGTCAACCGCTACATTGCCGAACGCAATACATTGACCGCCCAGACCGGTGTGCGCTTAACCTTGGCCGATTTACCCTTTGATGATCTCATGCGTTGGTTG
>CAZWQC010000241.1:0-3102 GCA_964635785.1 uncultured Ectothiorhodospiraceae bacterium | reverse complement strand
GTGGATAGACATAGTACTATCAGTCATACATACATGGCCGCAATGCCCTGCGCGTGATGCAGAACAACGCTTTGCTCGGCTTACTGTTGGTGTTGTTGGTCACTTGGGTTTTTCTCGGTTGGCGCATCGCGATTTTGACAGCGATCGGGATCCCGTTCATCCTGGCCGGTACGTTCTGGGTGCTCGGCGAGCTCGGTGAGACACTCAACACCATGGTGTTACTCGGCGTGGTCATCGCACTGGGGATGTTGGTGGACGATGCCGTCGTGGTCGTAGAGGCAATTTATTATCGCCTGCAACGCCAAGAAGAAACCGTCGCAGCCGTCCTGGCGGCGATGGCGGAAGTCATCGCACCGGTGACAACGGCGGTATTGACCACCATGGCCGCCTTTTTACCACTGCTATTGTTACCTGGCATTCTTGGACAGTTCATGAGTGTCGTACCGACGGTCGTCACCATCGCCTTGGCATTGAGCCTGTTGGAGGCCTATTGGATGCTGCCGACCCATATCGTCGCCGCGCGGATTCGCTTTCCCGCCGACGACCCCGGGCAACGCCGCCGTACCCGCTTCCTCCACGCCCTGCGTATTGCCTACACACGGGGCTTAGTGCGGGTGATGCGACGACCCGGTCTAACCTTGTTCGTTATCGTCGTGCTATTTTCATTGGCAATCAGTAGCGTTTTCAGTGGCGTGATCAAGCTGGACTTTTTCGCATCCGACACCACCCGCTTGTTCTATGTCAACGTGCAAATGCCGCCTGGCACGTCACTTGACAAGACCATCAACAAAGTAAGCGAGATCGAAACCGAGATTCGCCGGTACGTGCGACCGGAAGAATCCCGGGCCATTGTGAGCATGGCCGGACAGTTATTCACCGAAACCGCCCGGCTGCAAGGCGAGCAATACGGACAAATCATGGTCTCGCTACAACCAAAGACGAAGGCATTACGTAGCGTCGAGACGATCATCTCCACCATGCGCCAAGACGTTCTCGCCACACCGGGACCAGAGCGTATCGTTTTTCAGCGTCTGACCGGGGGTCCACCGACTCAAAAGCCCATCAACATCAAGGTCCGCGGCGATGCCCTGCCAGACATTCGTGCCGCCGCTGCCGATCTGCGCGCCATCCTCGCCACGGTTCCCGGTGTTCATGATATTACCGACAACGATATCCCGGGAGAACCTGAACTCGTCCTGCGTGTGAACGGTGACGCAGCGCGGCGGGCTGGGCTCGATCCGGCGCACATTGCCCGGCAAATCAGTTTGCTGGTGGACGGGGAGGTCGTGGCGAGCATGCAACACCGCGGCGAGGAACTGGAAGTTCGGGTACTACGTAGCGAACGACTCCAACTGAATCGGATCGACGATCTGTTGGCCGTGCAGATACCGACCGCCGACCAAGGTGCCATTGCCTTGCGTGAGCTGGTCTTGCCGGTGCGGCAGCGGGCCTTGAGCAATATTCGCCATTACGATTTTCGCCGCAGCATCTCGATCGAGGCAGACCTCGACGACGCGGTGAACAACACCATCCAGGCGAATCGACAAATCCTTCTGGCCTGGGACGAGATCAGTCAACGCCATCCCAGCATTGGCTTGAACTTCTCCGGGGAACTGGAGGACATTCAGGAAGGGCTGGACAATATGCTGCGACTGTTTCTCCTCGGTTTGCTATTGATCTACTTGATCCTGGGCACCCAATTCCATAGTTATCTGCAGCCCCTTTTGATTCTCTCAACCTTGCCGATGGCATTTATCGGAGTTGTCTCTGGTTTATTGATCACCGGTAATCCATTGAGCCTCTATACGCTGTATGGTGTGATCGCATTGGGCGGAATAGCCGTCAATGCTGCCATCGTCTTGATCGATGCCGCCAATCGTCGCCGGCAGGCCGGAATGGGTATTCTCCACGCGACGATCTACGCCGCACGTCGCCGGGTCGTGCCGATATTGATCACGGCATTGACAACGATTGCCGGTTTGTTTTCCCTGGCCGTCGGTCTGGGTGGAAAATCCATGGTCTGGGGACCGGTCGCAACAGCGATCGTCTGGGGATTGGCGATCTCGACCCTGCTGACGTTATTCGTCATTCCCGTACTATATCGATTGGTGATGAGCCGGCAGTCTCGCTAGCTTGGATTGACCCGAATGCAAAATCATACGATTTGGGTGGCCAGCCGTTGGCTTCGGGCGGCGTAAAACATGCGCACTAGACTCGCACTTTGCGCTTCGACCAAGTTCGTGACACGATCGAGCCTGTCGAATGCAATCGAGCTTTCGCGCCCTAACCCCGAATCACCGACCAAACCCGACTTATCATGAACGACGAACGCGTAGTGAGTGCTGAAATAGCCATTGACGAGGGTCACGAGGAAGCGTCCATTCGTCCGGCGCGACTCGCCGAGTATATCGGTCAACCGGCGGTCAGTGAGCAGCTCGGTATCTTCGTCGAGGCCGCCCGGCGGCGCGGGGATGCCTTGGATCATGTGTTGATCTTCGGTCCGCCCGGATTGGGCAAGACCACACTGGCGCATGTCATCGCCAACGAACTCGGGGTGCAACTGCGCCAAACTGCCGGACCGGTGCTGGAACGTCAGGGCGATCTTGCCGCCCTATTGACCAACCTGGAAGCGCGAGATGTTCTGTTCGTCGATGAAATCCACCGTTTGAGCCCGGTGGTCGAGGAAGTGCTTTACCCGGCCATGGAGGATTTCAATCTCGACATTATCATTGGAGAAGGACCTGCAGCACGCTCGATCAAACTCGACCTACCCCCATTCACCTTGGTTGGTGCAACCACTCGCGCCGGTCTGCTGACCTCGCCGCTGCGCGACCGATTCGGTATCGTCCAACGGTTGGAGTTTTACTCCCCGCATGATCTGGCGCGAATCGTGACACGCTCGGCAGGCATTCTGGGCGTCTCGATCGATCCCGATGGCGCCGAGGAAGTAGCCAAACGGGCACGCGGAACGCCGCGGATCGCCAACCGGCTACTGCGCCGCGTCCGCGACTACGCCCAAGTCCGGGCTGCCGGTCATATCGACCGAGCCGTAGCACAGGCGGCACTGGACTTGCTCAAAGTCGACGGCAATGGTTTCGATCA
>CAZWQC010000240.1:0-4684 GCA_964635785.1 uncultured Ectothiorhodospiraceae bacterium | reverse complement strand
AAATAGCACCCGCGGGTTGGTGACAAACGCCCGGGCGATGGCGACGCGTTGCTGCTCGCCACCGGAGAGCTGACTGCGCTCGTGGTGCAGGCGTTCGCTCAAGCCCACTTGTGCGAGGGCTTGCTTGGCAAGCGATTTGCTACCCTTGCCCGATCCCGCCAGTTCCAGCGGCAGCATGACGTTTTCCAGCGCGGTCAGCCCAGGCATCAACTGGAAGGATTGAAACACGAAACCGACGCGTCCGGCACGCAGGAACGCCCGTTCGTCCTCGGTTAACGCGTCCAGGGGCTGATCGAGCAAACGCACCGAGCCGGTGGTGGGCGTGTCGAGTCCTGCCAAAAGACCAAGCAAGGTGGATTTGCCGGAGCCGGAGGCACCGAGAATCGCGACGCTTTCGCCTGGCGCGATGTGAAGGTCAATCCCGGCAAGAATCTCGATTCGCCCCTGTGGACCGACGATGCTTTTGGTTACACTTAGGGCTTGAACCACCACAGTGGCAGTATTTTCAATCATGTTTCGACGTTTATTCCTGATCGGGTTGTGTCTGTTCGCGCCATGGACGCATGCCGAAGAGTCGTTGCCAGCGCCAGCCGATACGCGGGCCATTCTCATCTTCGGTGATAGTATCAGTGCGGCCTACGGCTTCCCGTTAGAACGTGGCTGGGTGGCTTTGTTGCAAGCACGTTTGGTCGAGCAGGGTCGCAACGAGCCAGTCATCAACGCCAGCATCAGCGGCGAAACAACGCGCGGTGCGCTGGCTCGTTTGCCTGCTTTGTTGTCACGGTACAACCCCGCCGTGGTCGTGATTGAGCTGGGTGGTAACGATGGCTTACGCGGCATCTCGCTTGCCGAAATGCGGCGCAATTTGGACGCGCTGATTCGGCGGGCACAGGCAGCGGAAGCGGCGGTTGTTTTGCTCGGCATGCGGTTGCCACCCAACTACGGCAAGGCTTACAGCGAGAAGTTCCACTCGGTTTATGCCGATCTTGCCAAAGCGTATGACTTGCCGTGGGTATCCTTTTTCTTGGCAGGCGTTGCGACCGAGCCGACGCTGATGCAAAGCGACGGCATTCATCCGGCTGCAGCGGCCCAGCCGATATTGCTGGAGCAGGTTTGGCCATTGCTTGCCCGGATGCTGGGTATCATGACGCCTTGAAGGTGCCGGCAGCGCTGTTGTCGACCATCGGCGGAGTGAGGCAGCGGCGGCGCTTTTTGAACGGCAACACTGAGGTGCGCGTTGAACATACGCATTAAGACGAAACTGCTCATGGTGTTGATGATGACAGCCTTGACGCCGCTGTTGTTCATCGGTTGGATTGGGTATCGCAGTACGTCTAGTATCGGCACGATCGCCGAGCAGGCCAATCGCGACATCGCGGCATTGGCGGTGTCTGACAGCAGCAAGGCGTTGGCGGCGGAATTGAAAGCGCGCTTGGCGGCGCTGACCAGCCGGCATGCTCACGATGTCAACGAAATCCTGGTACGGGTCCAAGCGGATACCTTGAAACTTGCGGATTTTGCCGAATACCTGTATCGGCATGGGCCGAGCATGGGCCGCTATGGTTCGCCGAGTCGCTATGAACCGGCGCCACGGACGCGGATGTTTGGCAGTCAACAGCCAAACGACAATTCCTGGCTTGGCGTGTTCGGCGACAGCGTCGATGCGATGGGCCGAGTGAGTGATGACCTCCTTGAGGAAATTTATTTTACCGAGTACTTGGATATCTTATTCAAGAGTGTTGCGGCGACCAATCCCTATTCCGTACAAGTTTACATCAACACGAAAAGCCAGCTTTCCCGCGGTATGCCATTCGTCGGCGGAGAGTTCCAGTGGGTTGATGCAACCCAACAGTTCGCCGGTATCCCGGAGGTCACGGACTATGACTTCTATTATTTGGCGGACGAGCAACACAATCCCGATCGCGGACCGGAGTGGACCGAGTTGTATTGGGATCCGGCGGGGCTGGGTTGGATGGTTTCAAGTATCGCTCCGGTCTATCGTGAGGACGAACTCAAGGCCGTGGTTGGGATCGACATTACCTTGCGGCAGATCATCGAAAAAATCATCAATTTGCGTGTTGAAGCCACCGGTTTTGCGTTTCTGATGTCGCAGCGCGGGCAAGCCATCGCATTTCCGGATCGTGCTGCGGAATTCATTGCGTTTCAAGGGTCGTTCAGCGGGCAGTTCCAGCGCAATGAATCCTTCGATCATGTGCTGACCGATGTCCGCGATGGTGCTTTTCAGGAAATTATCCAAGCCATGCGTGCGGGCGAGCACGGTTTGACGACGTATACAAATCCGGACGATGAATTGACGTATTATTTCGCCTATCAACCGGTACCCGTCACGGGTTGGAGCGTTGGCGTCGTCGTACCACAACAAGAAGTGATCGCCCCTGCCATTGCCACGCAACAGAAAATCGAACATAGCCGGGATCGCACGGCGGCACAGTTACTGGAACGAGCGCAGGCGGCGGTGCGATTTTTCGTTCTCTTGCTGCTTGGGGTCGTGGTGGCGTTAGTACCCCTTGCGCTTTGGTTTGCCCGCGGCATTTCGCGGCCTATCCTGGCTTTGACCGATGGGGCGCAACGGCTTGGTGGCGGTGAACTTGGGTACCGTATCAAGGTGCGTTCGGGTGATGAAATCGAGCATCTGGCGCTGACCTTTAACCAAATGGCCAGTGATTTGCAGGCTAAACTGGCGGAAATCGAGGCGGCGAACCAAGAATTAAAACAACTCGACGAGCTGAAGTCGCGGTTCATTTCCATGGCATCGCATGAACTGCGTACCCCGCTGATCGCGATTCAAGGCTACGTCGACCTCATTCGTGATGGCCGTGGTGGGGAGATCTCCCTACCACAGCGACGAATGTTGGATACCGTTTCGCGTAACGCCACCCGCCTGGCAAGAATCGTGACGGAACTGTTGGATGTTTCGCGTATCGAGGAAAACAAGTTGGTGCTGGAACGTACGGCTGTGTCACTGCAAATAGTCATTGAGGAAATCGCGGAGGAGCAAAAACCATACCTGGAGAGCCGGGGGCATACGCTGACGCTGGAAGTGCCGGGTGATTTGCCGCCAATCGATGCGGATCGCGACCGGCTTGCGCAAGTGGTTATCAATCTGCTTGGCAATGCCATTAAATACACGCCTGATAATGGCCGAATTCGGATTTGGGCGCAAAGCGAGGGAAACGTCGTGCATTTCGCAGTGGAAGACAATGGCATCGGCATCAAGAAGGAAGATATGAAAAAGCTGTTTCAGCGTTTTTCGACACTCGGTGATATTACGAAACACAGGACTGGCAAGCAGGAGTTTCTGGCCAGTGGTACCGGGCTTGGCTTGTCGATCGTGCAAGGTATCGTGCAAGCCCACGGAGGCGAGATTTGGGTCGAGAGCGAATATCGGCAAGGGAGCACATTTCATGTCAGAATGCCGCTGGCTAGCGAGGCTTCGCAGTTATCGTCAGGCGCAAAACAACCGGTCCTATCGACGTCGGGCGAAGCTGAAAAGGACCAGGACCAGGTCTTCAAGGCGATTCCATTCAAGCAGCCCAGGCGGGCCTCTATTCACGGCGAAGAGAACCAGCCGTTGTCGATCTTGGTGATCGACGACGAGCCCGACGCGATCGCGTTTACGCAGGAGCTGTTGGCGGATCGCTACGATATCCACAGTGCCTTGACCAGTGCCACCGGGTTGCGCGAAGCGATACGGCGCAAGCCGCATCTGGTTTTGCTCGATGCCTGGATTCCCGGTATTTCCGGATACGATGTCTGCCGTACGTTGAAAAAAAATTCGAATACGAACGAGATCCCGGTCATCATCTTCACTGCGGCGACCCAAAAAATCGACGAGGAGCGGGCCCGTGAAGCGGGCGCGGATGGTTTCGTCACCAAACCATTCCGCCGTGAGCAAATTATCGAATTGATCGAAAGTTTTCGGGAGTCGGCCTAGTGTCCACCCCAGTCAAGCTACTGATTGTTGATGATGAGTCGAGTATTCGCGAGTTTATCGCGACGACCTTCGAGACCCAGTACACGGTGCTGACGGCCGCCGATGGTGCGGATGCCTTGGTGGTGTTGGAAACCGAAGCGGATGTCGCGGTGGTCTTGTTGGACATTATGATGCCGGGACTCGATGGGTTTGAGGTGCTGAGTATCATCAAGGCAAACCCGGGGAACGCTGATCAACGTGTGATCATGTTGAGTGCGAAAGTCGATGTTGGTGCGAAAGTCAAGGCGTTCGAGTCGGGCGCGGTCGATTTCGTGACCAAGCCCTTTGATGTCGCCGAACTGGTCGTGCGGGTGGAGACCCAGGTGCGGTTGCGGCAGAGTGAGTTCGAGCTAAAGCAGGCCAAAGCGATGGCGGAAGCCGCCCAGCATGCAGCGGAGGCGGCGAATCGCGCCAAGAGCGAATTTCTGGCGAATATGAGTCACGAAATTCGCACGCCGATCAACGCGATTATCGGTATGAGCGAGTTGTTAGCGGGTACGACACTCGATGAGACGCAGCGCGACTACGTGACTACCATCGAGAACAGCAGTGACGCGTTGCTGGCTTTGGTTAATGATATCCTTGACTTTGCGAAGATCGAAGCCGGCATGCTTGATTTGGATCGGGTGGAGTTTCGCTTGTCGGAGTGCATTCATTCGGCGGTCTCGGTGGTCGCGGCGGCGGCACAGG
>CAZWQC010000239.1:552-4697 GCA_964635785.1 uncultured Ectothiorhodospiraceae bacterium | reverse complement strand
GAAGGCGTATCCACCTTGGCCGCCGCATTCTTCCCGCACCCGGTCATCGTGCGCATGTCGGACTTCAAGTCCAACGAATATGCCAACCTGCTCGGTGGCCCGTTGTTCGAACCGAAAGAAGAAAACCCGATGATCGGTTTTCGCGGTGCATCGCGTTACACCTCGCCAGACTTTAGGGATTGTTTCGATTGGGAATGCGAGGCCATGCGACGGGTTCGGGACGACATGGGTTTTACCAACGTCGAACTGATGATTCCCTTCGTGCGAACTACCGACGAAGCTGCCGGCGTCGTGGAAGCCCTGCACGAAAACGGCATCGAGCGCGGCAAGAATGGCCTGCGCCTGATCATGATGTGCGAACTCCCGGCCAACGCCGTTCTGGCGGACGACTTCTTACAGTACTTCGACGGATTTTCGATCGGCTCCAACGACATGACCCAACTCACCTTGGGGCTGGATCGCGATTCCTCGTTGGTCGCCAAAGCCTTTGACGAACGTAACCCGGCTGTCCTTAAAATGCTGGAGTTCGCAATAACGGCCTGCCATGCCCAAGGCAAATATGTCGGCATTTGCGGCCAAGGCCCATCCGATCACCCCGATCTTGCCCGTTGGCTGCTCGATCACGGGATTACCAGCCTTTCCTTGAATCCCGATACCGTTGTCGATACTTGGATCTATCTCGCCGAGTCCACTTAAAGGCACCGCCTGCCGCGCTGGTCTTAGCCACTGCGGGCGATAAACTTCTGCCAACGTCTAGCGGCTTTGCGCGTTTGCTTATAGCGCATCGCCGCACTAAAAGCCCGGTCGGCGTCGTCGAGTTCACCGGCTTTTGCATAGGCAATCCCCAAGAGCAAATGCGCTTGTCCTGGTTGGTGCAGGCCGCCTTTGTCCAACGCAGCGTAAACCGCCTTACGCACGCCATCCCAGTTTTCACGCTTGTATTCGATTTGCGCCAACTGCAAATACAAATCCCCGGTGCTCGAGTTGCCTGCGTTTTCGGTCAAAACCTGCCGTGCTTTCTCGTCCTCCCTTGCCAGCAACCAGGCTTGCACCAACCACGCCTGCCGCTGCTCGGTTTTGTCCAAGCGACCGCTGGCCATGGCCTCCTGCAATAGCTCTCCCGCTCGATGCGGATTCCCCAGCTGCATCTGCCGCAGGGCGAGCTCCTCGACATCCTGCGCGCGCGTCAACAGACCGCGGACCAGCATCAGCTCCAGTACAGCAACCGCCTTCGCCGCATCCCCGGCTTCGCTATAAACCGCGGCCAATTGCTGCCAATACGTCAGTCGCGTCGGCTCTCGCCGCAACAATCGCTGCAATGTCTGGGCGGCATCGGTATATTTCTTCAGTTCCAATTGCGTCGCCAGCAATAACTGCAACCATGCCGTTTCGGCATGGTTATGACGTGCGATGACCTCGGTAATGACCTCCCAGGCCCGTTGCCATTGCATGAAACGGATATAGGCCTTGCACAACAACACTTGTGCTTCGGTATCCGGCTTCGGCAAACCGGCTAAGTAGTCCTCGAGCTGCTGGGCAGCCGCCTGCGGGCGCTCGGCCGCAAACAGCATTTGCGCTAAATTGAAGCGGTTTTGCGCCTGGCGCGAATCAGGCAGCACGTTTTCGGCTAACGCCGCCGCGAAAGCTTGTGCCGCGTTAGCATAATCGGACTGCTGCGAATAGGCGTATCCCAAAGATTCGTTCAGTATGGCGCGATCAAAGGCCGGCAACCCGGACTTCGTGACAAGGGAATTGAGGTCGGCAACGGCTTGATCGACTTGGCCCCGTTCAAGGACGGCATACACCCCCTGCAATCGATCATAGACATACGGGATCAACGCCGGGGCTTCCTCGGTCAACCCAATTTGACTAACCGACAAAAGCCAAATGAACACACTGGCAGACTGCCAACGCCAACCTCGTTGAGCTTGCCGGTCGGTGTTGTACCAGGGCTTTCTACGTACCACTCGCCGTTACCCCCGACCTTCCAACTTGAATTTCAAGATTTGCACCGCGCGCTGGGCGACCGGTTCGCCGTCACGCGTCGGCGGCTGGAAACGCCATTGCCGTATCGCCCGCAACGCCGCCTGATCGAACACACCGGAGGGTTCGGCTGCGACCACTTCCGCCTCACTCACCTGGCCACGCGCGTCGACGGTGAATGCCACTTTGACCCAACCCTCCAGACGGCGTTGCGCTGCCCAGCGCGGATAGGTGGGAGGAATGCGTTGCAACGGGAGCAACGGTTGATCGAACGCCTGGCCCGCTCCGGCGGTACTCGAGCCGCGACCCAACCCAGGCAGGCCACCCAAACTTGGCCGGAAATCAGTATTGGCCGGCAATGGTGGGCGCATCGGTTGCGGCCGCATCAACTCCGCCAACGGAATCGGTTCCGGACTCGGCGGCGGGTCAAGCTGTTCCGGTGGCGGCGGTTTTTCGTCGATGGGCTCAGGCACGGGAGCCGCCTCGGGACGATCGATGAAGTCGACCAGCGTGATGCGCTGGCGTGGCTGGGAAACGTGTGCATCACCAGCCACCATGCTGTGCATCAACGCGAACAACAGCACCGCGACCACACCGCCAGCCAGTCCCGCGAACAACCACCGCACCATGATCACAACCTCGGCTCAGCCGCGATAGCGATTTTCTCAACACCCGCAGCCCGGATTTGGTTGAGCACCGCCACCAACCGCCCGGTATCGGCTTTGGTGTGGGCGTCGATCACCACGGCGCCTTGCGGCGACTGTGCATGCAAACGCTCGACAATGGCCCGAACCGCACCAACGTCAATTTCCCGCCCGTCGGTCCAAACGTTCCCGTTCGCGTGGATCGCCACCACGATGTTGACATGCGGATTCGGTTCTGCGGTTGTGGCGCTGGGTCGATCGACATCGATCCCCGCAACCCGTACAAACGACGTGGTCACGATGAAAAAAATCAACATGATAAAAACGATATCCAGCATAGGCGTGATATCGATCGTGGTCTCCTCGTCACATTCGAGGCATCGCCGACTGCGCCGCATCAGTTGCCTTCTCCTTCAGTGTTGTCCAACCGAAACCGCCGCATCCAGACGCGTCGCCAGCTGGGCCTGCGCCCGCCGGGCGGCTTGTTCGAGATGAAATGGGAAATACACCAGTGACAAGGCTGCCACCATGCCCGCCAGCGTCGATAGCGTCGCCTGCGAAACCCCGTCGGCCACCACCCGAGCATTACCGACACCCAGGACCGCCATATTTTCGAAGACATGCAACATGCCAAACACCGTACCCAACAATCCCAGCAACGGACACGCCGCGACGATCGTACGCAAGGCTGGCAAACCACACCGTAAGCGTTGGCCGGCCTGCGCCACCAACGCCTCGCGAAACCTTGCATTGGCCCACTTGAGCCGACCCGGAACCCGCTGGCTGGAAGCGACCACGGCTGTGCAATAAGCTGGAAAGACCGCATACAAATACACATAACGCTCGATAACCAGTACCCAACCGACCATCAACACCACTAACACAACCCAGAGAACCGGTCCGCCCTGCTGGAGCAGTTGCTCGACATTCAGCCAAATATTCCAATCGGTCATGCTCATGTGCGTGGTCTGTTCTGCTCGGCATGCAGGGCGATCAACCCGGCGGCTTGCTCTTCGAGAATGTCGACCAAATGGCGACTACGGGCATTGAGCAGGGTGTACAAGAAAATAAACGGGATCGCGACGGCTAGACCTAACGCCGTGGTCACCAAGGCCTGTGAAATGCCATCCGCCATCACTTGCGGATCACCGGTTCCAAATAGCGTGATGTCGCGGAAGGTTTGAATCATCCCGGTCACCGTACCGAGCAATCCCAGCAACGGCGCAACGGCGGCGAGCAGTTTCAACAAAGGCAAGCGCCGTTGCAACGCCGGCCGTTCTTTCAAGATGGCTTCGTCGAGCTTGCGTTCCAGGGTTTCGGTGTCATCTTCGCGGTGCTGTTCGTAATAAGAAATCACACGGCCGAGCGCGTTATCGCGGTCTTGGTCAGCCTGCCCGGCCAGCTGCCGGTGAATACGCCGCTCCGCCAGGGTCAACCGCAGCCCGCGCTCGCCCGCAAGCAAAAGGCCCAACCCACCGAGTACAAGGATCAGATACCCGATCAAGCCGCCTTGCTCGA
>CAZWQC010000239.1:0-542 GCA_964635785.1 uncultured Ectothiorhodospiraceae bacterium | reverse complement strand
GCGCTGCGCCAAGGTAGGACGTTGGATCAGCAAACTGAGTAACTGACCGCGGGTCGGATCCAGAGCAAACGGCACCAAGCCAGACTCCGCGGCCTCCAACGCCGTTGCGGTGTTGCGTATGGCGGCGGATGGTTGGGCGGGTAGCTCGACCAACTGGCCAACATCGGCATCGTAGTACAAGTAACGCCCGTCCGCGACCGCATTGAATGCGCCCACACGAATCACAGTGCTCGTCCGCGCTTCACCGTTCGGGTTGATCACGGGTGCCTGAAAACGCGTCACCGAGGCGCTCGCCACGATTTCCTCGAGCAACACCGTCCACAATGTACGCAATTCGACCATGCTGAGGTGTTCGTTACCCGCGGCAAGAGACTGTAACACCGACTGTCGTTGCGGGTATTGCGCGGATACCGGTGATTCACTCAAGACGGCCCGGAGTTCCCGCGCCGCCAATCGCGCCGCACCGAATAACTCGCCGAGATCGCCCGATTGCTCTTTCAGTTCCTTCGCCAGCTTGTTCATTTGAGTAAAGTTCTGGTCAA
>CAZWQC010000238.1:549-4727 GCA_964635785.1 uncultured Ectothiorhodospiraceae bacterium | reverse complement strand
GGCATCCGGAGCGCAGAACAGGTCATAGAGGGTCAGCGCTCGCAGATGATCCGGTTGCAAACGGTATTCTCGGACTAAAAAGGCAAAAATCGGCCCCATTCGCACCGATTTGACGCAGTATTGTAAAATCGCGATGAGATCGCGACCGCCGCGGGTGTAGATGGCATTGAGATCGATACTCATGAGCGTGGTCTCTCCGATAGCGGGCTTTACCGTTGCGTTGTTGTTTGGGTGCGAAGTCAATGGAAGCGTGTTAGTCGGGTTGGGTGTCCTCGCGCAAAAATGCCGTCAGGCCGATCGCACCGAGATTCGATCGGTTGATCGCATAGCTGCGCTCATGATTGAACAACCATAGAATACGTGATCGAGGCTGTTTCGGCTGGCGTGGCATAGGCGCGTTGCCGTCGGTAAATATAATCAAGCCATCGTACTGGCCCTGTTGGTCGAAATAGTCCAATACGGCTTGAAAATTGGTGCCGCCGCGGCCGGTGACCTTGACTTGCCGGCGGCCGTGTTTGAGTCGTTGCGGTGTCGTCTTGATTGCCGTATCGAACTGCACGACGTCAATAGCTTCGATCCCATACTTGAAAAATCGATTGATAACGGAAAACGCGAGCTGCAGATCATTATTGCCGATCGATCCGCTGACATCGACGGCAAACAAAAGATGCGTCACGAACCTGCGGCGACTGCCTGCCGAGTCGAACCCGTACCGTCGACTGGGTTTCATCCGGGTCAAAAAACGTTGCTGACTTAAAACGCTGGCGCGAAAGCGTCGCAGTATCCGGCGATAATCGAGTTTTGGCGCCAAGGTGGCCAAAATTTGCAGTTGTAGTCGTCCAGGTACGCTGCCCCATTGTTGGTTATCCCGAGCTGCTCGAATTCGATCGTTGATGTCTTCTTGGATGTATTCATTCTGATCCCATTCGGCGGTATTCTCTTGGCCCGCGTCGCGATAGGTTTGCAATGGATTGTTTGGCCGATCGCTTGATTCAGCCAGGGTTGCGCCGTGCCCGGCCGCGGATTGACCCGTATCCTCGCCGGATTGCGCGGATGTCGCCGCGCCTGCACTACTCGGACCGCTTGCCGGTTCGGTTCCATGGCTTGGTGTGCCCTGTGCCAGGGCTGTTTGCAGAAGCTGGTAATAAAACTCGTAATACTGTTGATCATACTCGTCCGTGGCGAAAACCGTCCGTGCTCGCGGTAAGGGCAAATTGGTTTGGAGAAACTCCTGCACCGTCATATTGCTGGCGAAATAGGCCAGTTTGGGATCGCTTTTGCGGCGTTGGTAGGGATGTTTGAGTACGATCCGTAACGCCTCGACGCGCATGACTTGATCGAGGGTGCGATCGGTAAGTTCGGCAAGAAAGCGGGGATTGTATTCGATGCGCCCTTGTGCAACGCGGATAGTCGCGATTCTGGCGTGAGCAACCCAGGCGTGGCTGGCCCAAACGGAGAACAGTAACGGCTCGACCAAAAACCACTGCTGTAAAATGCGGCTGACGCGTTCGGCGAGCGGGACAGCCATGGGATTAGACCTCGATTCCTGCGATGTAATCGGTCAGAAATTCGATAAATTCCCTATCGGCCGCCAAGACACCCAATACCGCCTCGTAGCGTTTGTCTTGGACGAGATTGGCACAATGGGCCACGGCTTCTTGCTGTTTTTGTGCCTGCAGATGCTGCAAGTAGGCCAGGAAATTTTTCCGTACCTTGTCGATTTGGTTGGCCGGGTAGGATTCGCGGTTGAGCCAAAGCAGCAGCTGCTCGTTCAAGCTCGCCAGCTGTTGCAACGATAGATCGGCCAACTTCTTCTTGTTGCGCGAGAAATTCAGAAGAATCTGGTCTGGCTTGATTTGCAACGTTGTGGCTAAGCTCTGTTTGAATGCCATGGCTGGCGGTGTCCCGACCATTCCGGCGATGATCTTGATGTGCAAGTCATCGAGTTTGTCGTGGGCAGCGATAAACGTTGCCACTTTTGCCCAAGCCCGTCGGTCCGGGGTTTTAACCAATCCTTCGATGAACTCCTCGGTTTGATTAGGATCGCCGTCCAAATGCTCGGGGGATTGCTGGATGAAATCGATGACGCGCTGATCGAGCTGTCGCTCACTGGCCCAGACCAGCCAATCGGCGACTGTCGGGGCAAATTCGTAGAGATTGAAACGGGACACCATGGCGGGATCCAGGTCGGTCAGCTGATAGGCCTCGCCCTCGTTGACTGCGGTAATGATGCGGCTGCCCGGTGGCAGGCTGCGACCTGCCAACGTACGATTTAGCGCCAAGTCTTGTACCGCTTGCAGCAATTCCGGTCGAGCCCGATTCAATTCATCCAAAAACAAAACGATCGGAGTTTCGTCTAGCGGCCACCAAAAGGGTGGCAGGAACACCGAATGCCCCGTGGCTTCGTCTTTATGTGGCAGACCGATCAAATCCCCGGGATCGCTCATCTGGCCTAAGAAAAAGGTTACCACGCGTTGACCATGTTGGCGATAGAAATCGGCGATAATCTGCGATTTACCGATACCATGTCGGCCGATTAACATAATGTTCTGGGTTGCCGGGATCAGGGCCAGGAGTTGTTTGAGTTCTTGTGCGTCGATTCGAATGGCCATGGGTTATCTACGCGGTTGGCAAGCAGCGTTACAAGTCATCGTGTTTGATCCAATTCGGTCGGGTTAGTTGTCGACAGGTGAAGCGCAGCCCCTCATCATGCAGGGCACGAAGTTGCGGGATCATCGCCTCGAGGCGAGGGAGGATAACTTGATACTGGGACCAAGGGATTCGAATTTCGATACACCCGTTCTTGATCGTGCGAAGATAGACTTGGCAATGTTGGGAGTTGTGGCTGATCAAAAAATCAAATTGCTGTGCTTTGGCGATTTCCTTAACTTTGGCCTGCAGGGCCTGCACGCGCAAGGTTTGTATCTTCTCCCGCTTGATGGCTCCGGCATGGGTGCGTCGCAACCGTTCCAAGTACGCTTGAGCGAAGGGTTCAAGGGCGTCAATAGCGGACAGACCGCTAATTCTTGTGCCGTTGCGAAACAATGCAATCTCGCCAGAGGCATTGCGACAAATACAAAGGCGATAATGGTAATCGTACCAGGGGGAGTCGTGCCCCTCGGGCAATACAATGCTAAAGGATAGCATCTGCTGGGTTTCGTCGGCACCAGGGGAGGAACTCCTTAGCCGGATACCTGGCATCGTGGACAAGCGTTGGTGCAGACGTTCGCGGAACCGACCGACTTCCGTCTCGGCCACGTGGAGCGCGGGGCTGGCTTCGCAGTGTTCCCTCGCAAGTTTTTGCAGCGTTCGAAAATGCATGGGTCGTATATTGGCTGTTGGGGTGAGGCCGCGAACTGTGCGTTAGCCTAGCGCAGTCGTTGCCAAAGCTGCAAGGCTCAGAACGGATCGCGACAGCAACGCTAGGGCGTAGCGTTACTTCTTGTTGCAAGATCGGGCTCGATGTTGTGATACGATTGTCCTGCCGTCATCGAAACAACATCGGGCCGATGCGCGGGACCGCGCAGCACCCGCCGCATTGGGCGGTTGTTGTGGTTCTCGCCAATTCGGCTGAAGCCGAAGTGCTCTGCCGCGTGGCAGGGTTTTTCACAGCGTTTTCCACAAGGTTATCCCCAGAAACTGTGGAAAACCCGAACCCTTCGGCTCGGCATTCGCTGAGCTGGGTAGGTCATATCATGTCTTGGCGAAGGTCGGTCACATGGCAGGCAAAGGATGGCCATCGAGAGACGAACTCGGCTAGCTCGAATCGGTTTGGGGCGATCGTGGTTGGGTCAGGATATAACTACGCAAGACCAAGTACAGCGTTAAACCATTAAGCAGATGCCAGCCGAAATGCGTTCCCAGCGGCATCAGCTCGCAAAATAGCAAATCGACCGAACGTAGCGTCAGCGATAACGTGAAGGTTGCCGCTGCGTACGCGAGCAAAAGCCGCTCCCTTTTTGCATGGCGTCCTTGCCAAATCGAAAAACCGAGCAAAAACAATAGTGCCGGGCTATAGGCGAGGGAGCCGTTGAGCCGGTTCATGGGTAGGCTGGCTGCAACGAGTACGGCCAGAACAAAAAGTAGGAACAATCCGCCGGTTTGTCGCCAGGGCAGACCCATCACCCGGCGGCTAAAAAGAAACAAGAACGTCATGATCTCTGGTTTGATGAAGGTGT
>CAZWQC010000238.1:0-539 GCA_964635785.1 uncultured Ectothiorhodospiraceae bacterium | reverse complement strand
GTCGCCGTCGGCAAACGCCGCCCAGTTTGTCGCGAACAGGTGAAAGACGGTGCTGCCAATACCGATCATGGCCACCATCACGCAAAGCAGCGCCACTGATGCGGTCGTTTGTCGTTCGGTTTTGGCCAAGCGCCAGGCGAACCAAGCGGCGAGAATGAACGCGACGTTGCTGATGGTGTTGATCGGTTCGGCGAGCAATCCGGGTTCGAGGCGTTCGCAATACAGGTCGATAAAGTGATGCTCTAGCATTGTTGGGTGTCTTAGGGTGACCAGAGTTTGATAGTCTATAATAACTGTATGCTTTACGGTACCTCGGTATGATAGAACCTGCGACGCCAAATGAAAACTGGCTAAAAATCGACGATGGTTGGGGCAGTTGTCCCGGCGGTCTTTTCGTTGGACCGGACGGCGAGCGCTATTATGTCAAACATTACCGCAAGCCCGATCAAGCACGAACCGAGGCAGCGGCGCAAAAACTCTTTGCAAAGCTGGATCTGGCCCACACCGAACCGCTGATTAGACGGCTGACGCCTGCCCCG
>CAZWQC010000237.1:0-4732 GCA_964635785.1 uncultured Ectothiorhodospiraceae bacterium | reverse complement strand
TTTGGAGCCAACACCATCGACATTTGTCGTCCTTCCAACTTCGCCCGTTGTTCGACCACCGCCAATTCCTTCAAATCGGCTTCGATCCGCTCCAACACATCACCCCCGCGTTCACGGTGCGCCATCTCCCGCCCCCGAAAACGAATGGTGATCTTCGCTTTGTCGCCGTCCTCCAAAAACTTGACCAGGCTGCGCAACTTAACTTGATAGTCGCCCTCTTCCGTACCCGGGCGAAACTTGATTTCCTTGACTTGGATCAGCTTTTGCTTTTTGCGAGCCGCTTGCGCTTTTTTGCTTTGCTCGAATTTGAATTTGCCGAAGTCCATAATCCGGCAAACGGGTGGATCGGCGTTGGCGCTGACCTCGACCAAATCCAGCTCCGCGTCGCTGGCACGTTGCAACGCGTCAGTAATACTCACAACGCCCACATTCTCACCTTCCCCATCGATCAGGCGAACGGTTGCGTTGGTAATCTCGTCGTTGAGTCGACATTGAGTCTTTGCACTAATGCCTCAGTCCTCCACCGCCATTTGCTTACGACTCGCAATACCCTCATTCAGCAGAGCGACAAACGCATCGTAGGACATCGCCCCAAGATCGTCGCCTGCACGGGTACGCACCGCAATGGCATCGGCTTCCACTTCTCGGTCGCCGACAACCAATAGATAAGGGATTCGCTGCAAGGTGTGTTCGCGAATCTTAAACCCGATTTTCTCGTTTCTCAAATCCGCATCGACCCGGAATCCGTCTGCACCCAGCCGCTTTGCCAACTGCCGCGCATACTCGCCTTGCCGGTCCGTGATATTCAACACCATCGCCTGCACCGGTGCGAGCCATACCGGCATTGCACCGGCATATTGCTCGATCAGAACCCCGATGAACCGTTCGAGAGAACCCAAGATCGCGCGGTGCAACATCACCGGGGTATGCCGCTCGCCATCCTCACCGACGAACTCGGCACCCAACCGACCCGGCATGGAGAAATCGACTTGAATGGTTCCCATCTGCCATTGCCGTCCAATGCAATCGCGCAGCACGAATTCGATCTTCGGGCCATAAAACGCCCCTTCGCCCGGTTGCAAACGCCACTCGATCCCTTTGCGGTCGAGCGCTTGCTCCAAGGCGTACTCGGCCTTATCCCACAGCGCATCGGCACCGACACGCTTTTCCGGCCGCGTCGATAACGCGACGCTGACGTCCTTGAAGCCGAAATCGTGATAGACCTGATAAACCAAGTCAATACAGCCGATGACTTCCGTTAGAATTTGATCTTCGGTGCAGAAAATATGCGCATCATCTTGAATGAAATTGCGCAATCGCAGCAGGCCATGCAGGGTGCCCGAGGCTTCGTTACGATGACACGAACCGAACTCGGCCATACGCAACGGCAGCTCGCGGTAGCTATGCAAACTACGATTGTAAATTTGGATGTGAGCCGGGCAGTTCATTGGCTTGATGGCGTAGAGCCGCTTCTCGGCCTCGGTCACGAACATGGCGTCACGGAACTTCTCCCAGTGCCCGGACTTCTCCCAAAGACTCCGGTCGATCACTTCGGGCGTATGCACTTCTTGGTAACCATGCGCCCTGACCACCTTGCGGATGTAGTCCTGAACCAAGAGGAACAAAGTCCAACCGCGGTCATGCCAAAACACCATCCCCGGCGCTTCTTCCTGGGTGTGAAACAGACCCAGTTGCTTGCCTAACCGGCGATGATCTCGCCGTTCGGCTTCTTCCAATCGTTGGAGGTAGGCTTTCAGTTGCTTCTGATCGGGCCAAGCGGTACCATAGATTCGTTGCAACATTTCGTTGCCGGAATCACCGCGCCAATAGGCCCCCGCAACCTTGGTCAACTTGAAAGCCTTGAGCTTACCGGTATTCGGCACATGCGGCCCGCGACACAAGTCGACAAAGTCGCCTTGGCGATACAGGGAGATTTCCTCCCCGGCGGGAATATCCCCGATGATCTCGGCCTTATAACGTTCGCCCATGCCAGAGAAAAAACCGATGGCTTCGTCACGATCCATGACCTGGCGTTCAACCACCAAATCCGCCTCGGCTAGCGCTTGCATCTTACCTTCGATGCGCTCGAGATCGTCAGGAGTGAAGGCACGTTCGAACGCGAAGTCATAATAGAATCCGTCGTCGATCACGGGGCCAACGGTCACCTGGGTAGAGGGAAATTCCGCTTTCACGGCTTGCGCGAGCAAATGCGCGGTGGAGTGGCGTAGGACTTCGAGACCCTCATCGTCTTTGGCAGTCACTACAGCCAAATCTACATCGGTGTCGATCAGGTAGCTGGTATCGACGAGTCGATCGCCGATCTTGCCGGCCAAGGCCGACTTTGCCAATCCCGGGCCGATATCCGCCGCTACTTCGGCGACCGTAATAGGCTGTTCGTAACGGCGTTTACTGCCGTCGGGGAGAGTGATCTCCGGCATGGCTGGCTCCTTGAATGCCCGTGACCTATACGAGCGGCCACACAGTGAGGCAGTAAAACGGTGAGTGCCTCCTATTGGTTGTTGGTAGGCGCGATTGGATTCGAACCAACGACCCCCACCATGTCAAGGTGGTGCTCTAACCAACTGAGCTACGCGCCTGTAAGAGCCGGATAGTAGCAAAGCGATTTCGGTTTGCAAAGGATTTTTTTGGGAGGAATTTTCGACGACTCGGTCTGGCCCGACTCGCGCCACACGGCGGTCAACCTGACACCGCCGGACACCCTTTTGACTTCGACGCGGTTCCATGTGAGCGATCGCGATTGGTCTCACCAATGGCTTTGGTTGGTACGAACCATCGGGAACCCGCTTCAAATTGCCGCTACAATCGCCCCGCCAATCGTGCTTGATCGACTGTTTTGGCTCATGCCCTATCGCCTACAGCCAGACACGATTCGGCAAGCCTTGATTGACCGCTTTCCTCAACCAATGGAGCAACAACATGAATAAACGATTGACTACCGCGGTGCTCGCCAGCTTGCTTTCGGCCGGATCGGCAACAGCTGCTGATGCCTTGTTGGAACGGGCGCAGGCCACGTTCCAACCGCTACCGAGCGAACCGCCAGCCATTGCGGATAACCCCTATTCGGCGGAAAAAGAAGCCTTGGGTGAGTTGTTGTACTTCGATCCGCGCCTGTCGCGGAGCTGGTTGATCAGCTGCAACACCTGTCACAACTTGGGACTTGGCGGTGTGGACTTGATGGAAACCTCCATCGGCCACGGTTGGCAAGCCGGACCGCGGAATGCACCGACGGTGTTGAACTCCGTTTTCCACGTCGCTCAGTTCTGGGACGGACGGGCGAAAGATCTCAAAGCGCAGGCAACCGGGCCAATGCAAGCCGGCGTAGAAATGAATAACACACCGTCGCGGGTCGTCGCTACGCTCGCGAGCATTCCCGAGTACGTGACCCTATTCGAAGCCGCTTTCCCCGATAGCGACCCGGCGGTGACCTTTGCCAACACCGCCGCCGCGATCGAGATCTTCGAGGCCACCTTGATCACGCCGAACGCGCCGTTCGATCAATACCTGCGTGGCGATACCGACGCCTTGAGCGCGGACGCAAAGCGCGGACTGCAGTTGTTCATGGACTATGGCTGCACCGCCTGCCACGGTGGCATGAACATGGGTGGTCATACCTACTTCAAGTTCGGCCTGGTTCGTGATCCTGGTGACGAAGTTCGTCCCGCCACCGACGAAGGGCGCAAAAATGTCACTGGCAACGACGCCGACCGGTTCGTCTTCCGCGTGCCAACGCTGCGTAACGTGGCGTTGACGCCACCCTACTTCCACTCCGGCAAAGTGTGGGCATTGCGCGAAGCCGTCAAGATCATGGCACTTGCGCAACTCGGTCGAGAATTGGGTGAAGAAGACGTTGACGCGATCGTCGCTTTCCTCGAGACCCTGACCGGCGACCAACCGCAAATCACTTATCCGGCGTTGCCGCCCCATACGGCGAGCACCCCTCGTCCGATGACCGATGTCGCTATTTCCGCCAACGTAGGACACTGATCGACCCGTTCCGATGTTCGCTTCGCACCAACCGGTGCGAGGCACCCGCGCCGGATCATCACGCTGCGCGATACAGCGTTCCCCCATCGCCTGTTGCAACATCTATTCCCTGAGCGCACGATGGTGTAGCCTCAATGCCATTTTTTTTGGTTTGGTCTATTCTGACACGAAATGCTTACCCGCCAACCTTAACGACCCAATAGGCCAACCGATGCCGATCAGCAACCAGGCTGCACACTCGTTGCGTATCGCCCCTCGGCGCATCGTCGGCGTGCTCATCGTTTCGCTCTGGTGGTTTAGCGCACTGCCTTTCAGCTCGGCTGCCACACGTACGGTGCACGTCGGTTGGTACGAAAACCCGCCCAAATCCTACACCGACCCACATGGCAAACCCGCCGGGTTGTTCCCTGAGTTAATCAATACCATCGCCCGTAAAGAAGGTTGGAAACTGCGCTTCGTGACGTGCGAGTGGAGCGATTGTTTGGCACGTTTGCAAGCCGGTCAGCTCGATCTCATGCCGGATGTCGCGTTTTCCGCGGAGCGCGCCGAGCGATTCGATTTTCACCGCATCGCCGTCGCCAGTAGTTGGTCACAAATCTACTGCCGACCCGAACTCGACACTCGGTCCTTAAGCGATCTTGTCGACCGCCGCGTGGCGATGCTCGATGGCGGTATCCAAGAGCGCTTTTTCGACGGACTCATGGCGGGGAGCGGCCATCCCTATCAC